>JBKCTS010000527.1:0-2595 GCA_046318695.1 Acidovorax sp. | reverse complement strand
CGGGTGGGGTGGACCTCAACCGCAACTTCCCCACCCCGGGCTGGGCGCACGAAGCACCCGTCTATTGGGAGCAGCGCACCCGCAAGGACCCGCGTCGCTGGCCGGGTCACCAGCCGCTGTCCGAGCCAGAGTCGCGCTTTTTGCACCGGCAGATCGAGCATTTTCACCCGCATTTGGTGGTCAGCATCCACGCGCCCTATGGTGTTCTTGACTTTGACGGCCCGCACGACCCACCCGAGCGGCTGGGGCGCCTGCGCATGGACAAACTGGGCGTGTTCCCCGGCTCGCTCGGGCATTACGGCGGGCTGCACCGGGGCGTGCCGGTGGTCACCATCGAGCTGACGCACGCCCTGCGCATGCCACCCGAGGACGAGGTACGCGCCATGTGGCGCGACCTGCGCCAGTGGATCAATACCCGCTTGCTGGCGGGTGGCGTCGCCACGGTCGCCGGGCCCGCCACTGGCGTGCAGCGTTGAAGTCGCTGGAGGTCAAAAATCGGGTTAAAAACCAGGCACTGCGCTTGTTGCGTAAGTGTTTGTAGCTACTTTTTTGATAGCAAAAAGCGCTTTGCGTGCAACCCTGCATCTGCAGCGTGCCACCGGCATCAGGACATGCCCAGAAAGCCGAAGTTCATGGCAGGCACCTCGCCGCTGAGCAGCTCAGCCAGCGCCTTGCCCGAACCCGCGCCATGCGTCCAGCCCAGCGTGCCGTGCCCGGCGTTCACCCACAGCTTGCCCAGGCGGGTTCGCCCGATGAACGGGATGTTGGTGGGCGTGGCGGGCCGCAGCCCCGTCCAGTACTGGGGCTCGCCGCCTTGCTCGGGCGTGCGGGTGTCGCACACGCCGGGCAGGATTTCCTCGATGCGGCGCGACAGCATGTGGCAGCGCGCGCGGGCAACGGGGCTGTTGAGGCCTAAGTCGAAGCCACCGAGTTCGATGGTGCCCGCCACGCGCAGGTGGTTGCCCAGGCGGCTCATGGCGATCTTCTTGCCGTCGTCGATGGTGGAGACCATGGGGGCGCCCTCGGGCCGCAGCAGCGGGAAGGTGGCGCTGTAGCCCTTGCCTGGGTAGATGGGCAGATCAACGCCCACCGTGCGCAGCAGCGGTGCCGTGTACGAACCACAAGCCACCACAAAGGCATCGGCCTTCAGGATGAAGTCTTTTCGACTGCCAGGGGCCGTATTGCGGGGCATGACGGCGACCGAATCAATCGCACCACCAATCTTGTGCAGCCGCAGCACATCGTGCCCGTACAGGAACCGCGCCCCACGGTCGGCGCAGCGCTGCGCCAGCGCCTGCGTGAAGACGCGCGCATCGCCGCTTTCGTCGGTGCGGGTGTAGGTGCCGCCGGTGATGCGGTGGCCATAGGCCTTGAAGGCGGGTTCGATGGCCAGGAGCTCGTCGCGGCTGACCAGGCGGCGCAGCACGCCATGCCGACGCATCAGTTCCACCGCATGGCCCGCGGCGTCAAAGGACTTCTGGTCGGTATAAAAATGCGCGATGCCGCGCTTTAAGCGGTTGTATTCAATGCCCGTGGCCTGTACGAGATCCTTCAGAGCGGCGTGGCTGTACGCGCCCAGCGCCACGATTTGCTGCACATTGCGCTCAAAGGCGGCATCGTTGCACTGGGCCAGAAACTTCAAACCCCAGCGCCACTGCTGCCAGTCCACTTGGGGCCGCAACAGCAAGGGTGCTTCGTGGTCGAACATCCATTTAAGCGCCTTCAGCGGTGCCTCGCGGTTGGCCCAGGGCTCGCAATAGCTCACCGAAATCTGCGCCGCGTTGGCAAAGCTGGTTTCCATGGCGGCGTCGGGCTGGCGATCCACAATGGTCACTTCATGGCCGCGCTCCAGCAAATGCCACGCGGTGCTGACGCCGATAATGCCGGCCCCGAGGATGATCGTTTTCATGCCTGCGAGTGTGCGCGAGGTTGCTTTTTACTTAAAGCAAAATTAAACTTCAAGTAAAAACATCAGAAGGCCTAATAAAAGCGCCCTCATGCCAACCACCGCGCCCGCCAGCGGGCTCACATGACCCCATGAGTACCTACGATCCAGCCGCCCTTGAATGCCTTGCCGCCATTGTGGAAGAAGGCGGCTTCGAACGGGCTGCCCAGCGCCTGAACGTGACGCAGTCGGCCGTGTCGCAGCGTCTGCGGGCCCTGGAGGCGCAGGTGGGCTCGGTGCTCATCGTGCGCAGCCGGCCTTTGCGGCCCACATCGGCCGGGCAGTTGCTTCTCAAGCACACCAAGCAGATGCGTCTGCTGCGGGCCGACCTGGAGCGCGACCTGCGCGAACTGGCCCCCAGCGCTCCGGGCGGCGCCCGCGAGGATGAGCGCATCGCCATCGCCATCAACGCCGACAGCATCGCCACCTGGGCCATGGGCGCGCTGCATGAGCTGGTGCGCGAGCGGCTGCCGCTGGAAATCATTGTGGACGACCAGGATTTCACGCAGGAATGGCTGCGCTCGGGCCAGGTGCTGGGCTGCGTGACCACGCTCAAGCAGGCACTGCGCGGCTGCAAGGTGGTGCCGCTGGGCGCGATGGACTACATCGCCGTGGCCTCGGCCGAGCACGCGCGCGCGCAAGCCCCCCAA
>JBKCTS010000526.1:0-9608 GCA_046318695.1 Acidovorax sp. | reverse complement strand
AGGCGACGAGCTGCCCGCAGTCGTGCTCAAGATGGTCAAGGGGTACCGGGCCGTCAAGCGTGGACTGCAGCCGGGTGACAAGATGGCCGGCCGTCACGGCAACCCGGGGGTGGTCTCCAAGATCGTTCCGGTCGAAGACATGCCCTACATGGCTGATGGCACGCCTGCCGACATCGTTCTGAACCCGCTGGGCGTGCCCTCGCGGATGAACATCGGTCAGGTGCTGGAGGTTCACCTGGGATGGGCAAGCAAGGGTATCGGCCAGCGGATTGGCAACATGCTCCAGGAGCAGGCCAAGGCTGCCGAAATGCGCAAGTTCCTGGAAGAGGTTTACAACTCGCGCGGCCGCACGGAAGACCTGTCGAAGCTGAGTGACGACGACCTCATGGCCATGGCAGCCCACCTTGCCGGTGGTGTTCCCTACGCCACCCCGGTGTTCGATGGTGCTTCGGAAGAAGAAATCAAGGACATGCTCAAGCTTGCCTACCCGGACGACATCGCCGAGCGCAAGGGCCTGACGCCCACCCGTACCCAGGCATACCTGTTTGACGGTCGCACCGGCGAGCGCTTCGAGCGCCCGACCACCATCGGCTACATGCATTACCTGAAGCTGCACCACCTGGTGGACGACAAGATGCACGCGCGCTCGACCGGTCCTTACTCGCTCGTCACGCAGCAGCCGCTCGGTGGCAAGGCGCAGTTCGGTGGCCAGCGTTTCGGGGAAATGGAAGTGTGGGCGCTGGAAGCCTACGGCGCCGCCTATGTGCTGCAGGAAATGCTGACCGTGAAGTCCGACGACGTGGTGGGCCGTACCAAGGTGTACGAATCGATCGTCAAGGGCGAACACGCCATCGAAGCCGGCATGCCGGAATCGTTCAATGTGCTGGTCAAGGAAATCCGTTCGCTGGGCCTGGACATCGAGCTGGAACGCTCCTAAGCAGAAAAGGAAAGAGTCACTATGAAATCGCTACTCGACCTGTTCAAGCAATTCACCCCGGACGAGCATTTCGATGCCATCCGCATCGGCATGGCCTCGCCGGAGAAAATCCGTTCCTGGTCCTTCGGTGAGGTGAAGAAGCCCGAAACCATCAACTACCGCACGTTCAAGCCCGAGCGCGACGGCCTGTTCTGCGCCAAGATTTTTGGTCCCATCAAGGACTACGAATGCCTGTGCGGCAAATACAAGCGCCTCAAGCACCGCGGCGTGATCTGCGAGAAGTGCGGCGTTGAAGTGACGCAGACCAAGGTGCGCCGCGAGCGCATGGGCCATATCGACCTGGCCGCGCCTTGCGCTCATATCTGGTTCCTGAAGTCGCTGCCATCGCGTCTGGGCCTGGTGCTTGACATGACGCTGCGCGACATCGAACGCGTGCTGTACTTTGAAGCCTACGTGGTGACCGACCCTGGCATGACCCCGCTGCAGAAGTTCAGCATCATGTCCGAGGACGATTACGACGCCAAGCGCAAGGAATACGGTGATGAGTTCATCGCCAAGATGGGCGCGGAAGGCATCAAGGACCTGCTGGAATCCATCGATATCGATCTGTCGATCGAGAAGCTGCGCGGCGATCTGACCGGCTCGGAAGTCAAGGTCAAGAAGAACGCCAAGCGCCTGAAGGTGCTCGAAGCCTTCAAGAAGTCGGGCATCAAACCCGAGTGGATGGTCCTGGACGTGCTGCCCGTGTTGCCGCCAGACCTGCGTCCGCTGGTGCCGCTCGATGGTGGCCGCTTCGCGACGTCCGACCTGAATGACCTGTATCGCCGCGTCATCAACCGCAACAGCCGTCTGCGCCGCCTGCTGGAGCTCAAGGCCCCTGAAATCATCGCCCGCAACGAAAAGCGGATGCTGCAAGAAGCGGTGGATTCGCTGCTGGACAATGGCCGCCGTGGCAAGGCCATGACGGGCGCAAACAAGCGCGCTCTTAAGTCTCTGGCCGACATGATCAAGGGCAAGTCGGGCCGGTTCCGCCAGAACCTGCTGGGCAAGCGTGTGGACTACTCCGGTCGTTCCGTGATCACGGTGGGCCCCACGCTCAAGCTGCACCAGTGCGGTTTGCCCAAGCTGATGGCACTGGAGCTGTTCAAGCCTTTCATCTTCTCGCGCCTCGAAGCCATGGGCATCGCGACGACGATCAAGGCTGCCAAGAAGGAAGTCGAATCCGGCACGCCGGTGGTGTGGGACATCCTGGAAGAAGTCATCAAGGAACACCCGGTGATGCTCAACCGTGCGCCTACGCTGCACCGTCTGGGTATTCAGGCCTTTGAGCCCATCCTGATTGAAGGCAAGGCCATCCAACTGCACCCCCTCGTCTGCGCGGCCTTCAACGCCGACTTCGACGGTGACCAGATGGCTGTTCACGTCCCGCTGTCGGTGGAAGCCCAGATGGAAGCCCGCACGCTGATGCTGGCCTCCAACAACGTGCTGTTCCCGGCTTCTGGCGAACCCTCCATCGTTCCTTCGCAAGACGTGGTGCTGGGGCTGTATTACGCCACCCGTGACCGTATCAACGGCAAAGGCGAAGGCCTTGTATTTGCCGACACCGGCGAGGTGCAGCGCGCGCTCGACGCGGGCCAGGTCGAACTGGCGGCCAAGATCACGGTGCGCATGACCGAGTGGACCAAGGACAAGGCCACGGGCGCATTCGTGCCTTCGACCTCCCTGGTGGAAACCACGGCGGGCCGAGCGCTGCTGTCTGAAATCCTTCCCAAGGGCCTGCCGTTCAGCAACATGAACAAGGCGCTCAAGAAGAAGGAAATCTCCAAGCTCATCAACGTGAGCTTCCGCAAGTGCGGCCTCAAAGAAACCGTGGTGTTTGCCGACAAGCTGCTGCAAAACGGCTTCCGCCTGGCTACACGCGCCGGTATTTCCATCGCTATTGACGACATGCTGGTGCCGCCACAGAAGGCGGGCATCATCGAGCGCTCCGAAAAGGAAGTCAAAGAGATCGAACAGCAGTATGTGTCCGGTCTGGTGACGTCGGGTGAGCGCTACAACAAGGTGGTGGACATTTGGGGCAAGGCCGGCGATGAAGTGTCCAAGGTGATGATGGCCCAGCTGTCCAAGCAGAAGGTCACCGATCGCCACGGCAATCAGGTGGACCAGGAATCGTTCAACTCCATCTACATGATGGCCGACTCGGGTGCCCGTGGCTCTGCTGCGCAGATCCGTCAGGTGGCAGGTATGCGTGGTCTGATGGCCAAGCCAGACGGTTCGATCATTGAAACGCCGATTACTGCGAACTTCCGCGAAGGTCTGAACGTGCTGGAGTACTTCATCTCCACCCACGGTGCCCGTAAGGGCCTGGCCGACACGGCGCTCAAGACCGCCAATTCCGGCTACCTCACCCGCCGCCTGGTGGACGTGACGCAGGATCTGGTCGTGACCGAAGAGGACTGCAACACCGCCCAGGGTTCGCTGATGCGCGCCATTGTCGAGGGTGGTGAAGTCATCGAATCGCTTCGCGAGCGTGTTCTGGGTCGCACGGCTGCCGAAGACGTGCTGCACCCCGAAACGCGTGCCGTGCTGGTCGAGGCGGGCGTGATGCTGGAAGAAGACATCATCGAAGAGCTGGAAGCTGCTGGCGTTGACGAAGTCAAGGTGCGCACTGCGCTGACCTGCGAAACGCGCTACGGCCTGTGCGCCAAGTGCTACGGCCGCGATCTGGGTCGTGGCGGCCTGATCAACCTCGGCGAAGCCGTGGGTGTGATTGCTGCCCAGTCCATCGGCGAACCCGGCACGCAGCTGACCTTGCGTACGTGCCACATCGGTGGCGCCGCTTCGCGTGCCGCCATTGCATCGAGCGTGGAAGCCAAGTCCAACGGCGTGATCGGCTTCAACGCCACGATGCGCTATGTGAGCAACACCAAGGGCGAGCTGGTGGTGATTGCGCGTTCGGGTGAAATCATCATCCACGACGAGCATGGCCGTGAGCGCGAGCGCCACAAGGTGCCTTACGGTGCCACGCTGACGGTGAAGGCAGATCAGCAGATCAAGGCTGGCACCATCCTGGCCAACTGGGACCCGCTGACGCGCCCCATCATCACCGAGTTCGCCGGCAAGACCAAGTTCGAGAACGTCGAAGAAGGCCTGACGGTTGCGAAGCAGGTGGACGAGGTGACCGGTCTGTCCACGCTGGTGGTGATCGACCCCAAGCGCCGCGGCGCCGCCAAGGTGGTTCGTCCACAGGTCAAGCTGATCGACGCCCAGGGCAACGAAGTGAAGATCCCTGGTACCGACCACTCGGTGACCATCGGTTTCCAGGTCGGCGCGCTGATCCAGGTGCGCGATGGCCAGGACGTGGGCCCCGGCGAAGTGCTGGCGCGTATCCCGGTGGAAGGCCAAAAGACCCGCGACATTACCGGCGGTCTGCCCCGCGTGGCCGAGCTTTTCGAAGCCCGTACACCCAAGGACAAGGGCACGCTGGCCGAGATGACCGGTACCGTGTCGTTCGGCAAGGAAACCAAGGGCAAGGTCCGTCTGCAAATCACCGACCCGGAAGGCCATGTGTTCGAAGAACTCGTGCCCAAGGAAAAGAATATCCTGGTGCACGAAGGCCAGGTGGTGAACAAGGGCGAGTCCATCGTGGACGGCCCGGCCGACCCGCAGGACATCCTGCGCCTGCTGGGTATCGAGGAGCTGTCGCGCTACATCGTCGATGAGGTGCAGGATGTGTATCGCTTGCAGGGTGTGAAGATCAACGACAAGCACATTGAGGTGATCGTTCGCCAGATGCTGCGTCGCGTCGTGGTTGAGAACGTCGGCGAGTCGAACTACATCGCCGGTGAGCAGGTTGAACGCTCCGAGATCCTCAACACCAACTAGGCGCTGCAGGCCGAGGGCAAAATCCCCGCGACCTCCAGCAACCTGCTGCTGGGTATCACCAAGGCCTCGCTGTCCACCGACTCGTTCATCTCGGCCGCTTCCTTCCAGGAAACGACCCGCGTGCTCACCGAGGCTGCCATCATGGGCAAGCGCGATGAGCTGCGTGGCCTGAAGGAAAACGTCATCGTCGGTCGCCTGATCCCCGCCGGCACCGGCATGGCTTTCCACGTGGCCCGCAAGGCCAAGGAAGCCATGGACGAAACCGAGCGCCGCGCCATCGCCATGCAGGAGGCCGAAGAACTGGCCGCCGTGCAGATGGCCAACGTGGACGCCGCGTCGGCCGCTGGCGAAGCCGCCGAGTAAACGCTGTGCTGGCTTCGGCCAGCCGGTGTTTCATCGACAAGCAGCCCTCCGGGGCTGCTTTTTTTTGGCCGCGTGGAGCCGTCAGCTGGCCGGCATCGCCGGGGCGGGCCAGTGGTCGGGCGGCATCACGGCCACGCCTTTCAAGCCCAGGCGGCGCCGCATCTTCAGCAGCGCGCGGTCATGGGTGAGCAACCACTTCGCACCGGCGTGCACGGCCAGGTCGGCAAACACCTGGTCGTCGGGGTCGGTGCAGCGCAGGTGGCAGGGCGGTGGCACCACCTGCAGGCTGCACCAGTGGTCGAAAAAAGTAAGCGCCCGCTCTAGTTTAGGTGACCATTTTGCTAGGCTGCTGTGGCCCAGCATGTGGCCAAACTCTTCGCGCATCCAAGCCGTGCCCACCCAGCGCACAGCGCCGCCTTCCACCGCGTTCACCCAGGCCTGGCAACGCGGATCGCGGAACACCACCCAGCCCAAGACCACGTTGGTGTCCAGCACCAAGGTGGGCGTCACGGCGACGGCGGCCCCTTCAGCGGCCACTGGAGGAACGAACAGTGGCGGTTGACTTGCTGGCATAGGCGGGCCCGAATATAATGGAAGGCTTTTCGGCAGACTTTGCCGCGTCAGCGCCTGCGCGTCTGGTGAGTGTTCCTCTGGTGGGTTGGCCCTCGAATCATTCGGGGTTGGCGGTGCTGGGTGGCCTTGCTGGTGGGTGGGTTGGGCTGTTTGCGGCGCCCGGCAGGGGTGGTTTGCGGCGTTCGCCGCGCCCCAGTCTGGGTAGGCCGGGGTTCACGCCCCGTGCGGCCGCAGTCTCCCGAAAAGAAGATGTCGCTTCAAACGGGAACAAGCAACAAATGCCAACCATCAACCAGCTCGTGCGTTTTGGCCGCCAGGTCGAAGCCACGAAGAGCAAATCGCCGGCGATGCAAAACTCGCCCCAGCGTCGCGGTGTCTGCACCCGCGTGTACACCACCACCCCGAAGAAGCCGAACTCGGCGCTTCGTAAGGTGGCCAAGGTGCGCCTGACCAACGGTTTCGAGATCATCTCGTACATCGGCGGTGAAGGCCACAACCTGCAAGAACACAGCGTCGTGCTCGTGCGCGGCGGTCGGGTGAAGGACTTGCCGGGTGTGCGCTACCACATCGTGCGCGGTTCGCTGGACCTGCAGGGCGTGAAAGACCGCAAGCAGTCGCGTTCCAAGTACGGCGCCAAGCGTCCCAAGAAGGCCTGATGTTCACAGGCTTGTCAGCCTGAGAACCCAAGCTGCTCCATTGCGGCGGGTGCCTGAAATGCAGGTGCCAGCCGAGTAAGTGAGGGGCCCGCATGGCCTTTCGCGGTGTTCGTGAAAAGCGGCCACCAACTGAAACTGATTAAGGAAGACTCCCATGCCACGTCGTCGCGAAGTACCCAAGCGCGAGATCCTGCCGGACCCGAAATTCGGCTCCGTCGACCTGTCCAAGTTCATGAACGTCATCATGGAATCGGGCAAGAAGGCCGTCGCCGAGCGCATCATCTACGGTGCCCTCGACCAAGTCGAAAACAAGTCGGGCAAGGACCCGCTGGAAATCTTCCTCACCGCGCTGAACAACATCAAGCCGATGGTCGAAGTGAAGTCCCGCCGTGTGGGCGGTGCCAACTACCAAGTTCCCGTGGAAGTTCGCCCCGTTCGCCGTCAGGCCCTGGCCATGCGCTGGTTGAAGGAAAGCGCGCGCAAGCGCGGTGAGAAGTCGATGGCTGCCCGCCTGGCCAACGAGCTGCTGGAAGCGGCCGAAGGCCGTGGCGGCGCGATGAAGAAGCGCGACGAAGTTCACCGCATGGCTGAAGCGAACAAGGCGTTCTCGCACTTCCGCTTCTAAATCAACGGTTCCAGCCGCCCTTCGGGTTAACACTAGCCCGGGGCGGCTCATGTCTTTGGAGATAGATCATGGCCCGCAAGACCCCCATCGAGCGCTACCGTAACATCGGTATCAGCGCGCACATCGATGCCGGCAAAACCACCACCACCGAGCGCATCCTGTACTACACCGGTGTGAACCACAAGATCGGTGAAGTGCACGACGGTGCAGCCACGATGGACTGGATGGAGCAGGAACAGGAGCGCGGGATCACGATCACGTCCGCTGCGACCACCTGCTTCTGGAAGGGCATGGACATGTCCTACCCTGAGCACCGCTTCAACATCATCGACACCCCGGGCCACGTGGACTTCACCATCGAGGTGGAGCGTTCCATGCGCGTGCTGGACGGTGCTTGCATGGTGTACTGCGCCGTGGGTGGTGTGCAGCCCCAGTCGGAAACCGTCTGGCGCCAAGCCAACAAGTACAAGGTGCCGCGTCTGGCCTTCGTGAACAAGATGGACCGCACCGGTGCCAACTTCTTCAAGGTCGTGGACCAGATGAAGGTGCGTCTGCGCGCCAACCCCGTGCCCATCGTCATTCCCATCGGCGCTGAAGAAAACTTCACCGGCGTGGTCGACCTCATCAAGATGAAAGCCATCATCTGGGACGAGGCCTCGCAAGGCATGAAGTTCAGCTTCGAGGGCATCCCCGCCGACCTGCAGGCCACGGCCCAGGAATGGCGTGAGAAGATGGTCGAGGCCGCTGCCGAAGCCAACGAAGAGCTGATGAACAAGTACCTCGAGACGGGCGACCTGACCGAGGAAGAGATCAAGCTCGCCATCCGTCAGCGCACCATCGCCACGGAAATCCAGCCGATGCTGTGCGGCACCGCGTTCAAGAACAAGGGCGTGCAGCGCATGCTGGACGCCGTGATCGACTTCCTGCCGTCGCCGCTGGACATCCCGCCGGTGTCGGGCACGGACGAAGACGACCAGCCCATCTCGCGTCAGCGCACCGACGAAGAGAAGTTCTCGGCCCTGGCCTTCAAGCTGATGACGGACCCGTTCGTCGGCCAGCTGACCTTCGTGCGTGTGTACTCGGGCGTGCTGCAATCCGGCGCCACCGTGTACAACCCGATCCGCGGCAAGAAAGAACGCATCGGCCGTATCCTGCAGATGCACGCCAACCAGCGTGAAGAAATCAAGGAAATTCTGGCTGGCGACATCGCCGCCTGCGTGGGCCTGAAGGACGTGACCACGGGCGAAACCCTGTGCGATCCGGAAAGCATCATCACGCTGGAAAAGATGGTCTTCCCTGAGCCCGTGATTTCGCAGGCCGTGGAACCCAAGACCAAGGCCGACCAGGAAAAGATGGGCATCGCGCTGGGCCGTCTGGCTGCAGAAGACCCGTCCTTCCGCCTGCGTACCGACGAAGAATCGGGCCAGACCATCATTTCCGGCATGGGCGAGCTGCACCTGGAAATCATCGTCGACCGCATGAAGCGCGAATTCGGCGTAGAAGCCAACGTCGGCAAGCCGCAGGTGGCCTACCGCGAAACCATCCGCAAGGGTGTGACCGACGTCGAAGGCAAGTTCGTTCGCCAGTCGGGTGGTAAGGGTCAGTACGGCCACGTGGTGCTGTCGGTCGAACCGCAAGAACCCGGCAAGGGCTTCGAGTTCGTGGACGCCATCAAGGGCGGCGTGGTGCCGCGTGAATTCATTCCCGCCGTCAAGAAGGGCATTGAAGACACGTTGCCGAACGGCGTGCTGGCCGGCTACCCCGTGGTGGACGTGAAGGTCACGCTGACCTTCGGTTCGTACCACGAAGTGGACTCGAACGAAAACGCGTTCAAGATGGCCGCGTCCATGGGCTTCAAGGACGGCTGCCGCAAGGCCCAGCCGGTGATCCTGGAGCCGATGATGGCCGTGGAAGTCGAGACCCCTGAAGACTACGCCGGCAGCGTGATGGGCGACCTGTCCAGCCGCCGCGGCATGGTGCAGGGCATGGACGACATGCCTGGTGGTGGCAAGGTCATCAAGGCCGAAGTCCCGCTGAGCGAAATGTTCGGCTACTCGACCACGCTGCGTTCGATGTCGCAAGGCCGTGCCACGTACACCATGGAGTTCAAGCACTACGCCGAAGCTCCGAAGAACGTGGCCGACGCGATCATCACCGCCCGCGGTAAGTAAAGCCCACCCCCGCAGCGCCTGCGGCGCGCCCCCTCAAGGGGGCGCCGCGAGCGGCCCGGCTTAGCCGGTTCCGCCGCGGCTGCTGGGAACCTATTCGTCTTCGGCCTTTGATGTTCCGCTGCCAGTGGCGGGGCGATGCTCGGAGACGTTAAACCTGCACTGGCACTGCTCTTTTTCGGAGAATAGAAATGGCAAAAGGTAAATTTGAACGCACCAAGCCGCACGTGAACGTGGGCACGATCGGTCACGTTGACCACGGCAAGACCACGCTGACGGCGGCGATCACGACGATCCTGGCCAAGAAGTTCGGCGGCGAAGCCAAGGCTTACGACCAGATCGACGCGGCGCCGGAAGAAAAGGCGCGTGGCATCACGATCAACACCGCGCACGTCGAGTAC
>JBKCTS010000525.1:0-9105 GCA_046318695.1 Acidovorax sp. | reverse complement strand
CTCTCTGTAGAGCTGGGCGGCCAGCGTTTTGTTGGGCGCGAACACAATGGCCGGTCGGCCCATGCGGGCGATCACATTGGCCATGGTGAAGGTCTTGCCCGAGCCCGTCACACCCAGCAAGGTCTGGAAGGCCTCACCGTCGCGCAGGCACTCGACCAGCTTGACAATGGCCTCGGGCTGGTCTCCCGCCGGGGGATAAGGCTGGAACAACTCAAACGGCGAATCCGGGAAACGGACGAATTCGCCCTCTTGAGTTTCGGTTATGACTTCAGTGATATCCGGCATGGGGGAGGTCAACGGGTGTTGTGAGCCGGCCGTTAAATTTGGCCGAACCCGGCACAGTACACCACGCCCGGAATCTTCGCTACTGACAACCTTTCAAGGATTTTCATGTCTCTGTTCTCCGCCGTCGAAATGGCGCCCCGCGACCCCATCCTGGGCCTCAACGAGCAATTCAACGCTGATACCAACCCCAACAAGGTCAACCTCGGCGTGGGTGTTTATTTCGACGACAACGGCAAGCTGCCCCTGCTGCAGTGCGTGCAGGCCGCCGAAAAGACCATGATGGAAAAGCCCACCGCACGCGGCTACCTGCCCATCGACGGCATCGCCGCCTATGACGCGGCCGTCAAGGGCCTGGTGTTTGGTGCCGAATCCGAAGTGGTCCAAAGCGGGCGCGTGGCCACCGTGCAGGCCATTGGTGGCACCGGCGGGCTGAAGATCGGCGCCGACTTCCTCAAAAAAGTCAGCCCCAACGCCACCGTGCTGATCTCTGACCCGAGCTGGGAAAACCACCGCGCGCTGTTCACCAACGCGGGCTTTGCGGTCGACACGTACCCCTACTTTGACCAAAGCGCCAACAACGGCCTGGGCGGCATCAACTTCGACGGCATGCTGGCCAGGCTCAAGGCAGCGGCTGCCGGCACGATCGTGCTGCTGCATGCCTGCTGCCATAACCCCACCGGCTACGACATCACCCCAGCCCAGTGGGACCAGGTGATCGCCGTGGTGAAGGAGCGCGGCCTGACCGCCTTCCTGGACATGGCCTACCAGGGTTTTGGCTACGGCATCGCCGAAGACGGCGCGGTGATCGCCAAGTTCGTGGCTGCCGGGCTGAACATTTTTGTCTCCACCAGTTTTTCCAAGAGCTTCAGCCTGTACGGTGAGCGTGTGGGCGCTCTGAGCGTGGTCGGCAGCAGCAAGGAAGAAACCGACCGCGTTCTGAGCCAGCTCAAGATCGCCATCCGCACCAACTACTCCAACCCGCCCACGCATGGCGGCGCCATCGTCGCGGCCGTGTTGAACAACCCCGAGTTGCGTGCCCTGTGGGAAAAGGAACTGGGCGAGATGCGGGTGCGCATCAAGGCCATGCGCCACAAGCTGGTCGATGGCCTGAAGGCTGCGGGCGTGACCAAGGACATGTCCTTCATCACCACGCAGATCGGCATGTTCAGCTATTCGGGCCTGTCCAAGGACCAGATGGTGCGCCTGCGCAGCGAGTTTGGCGTGTACGGCACCGACACTGGCCGCATGTGCGTGGCTGCGCTGAACAGCAAGAACATCGACTACGTGTGCCAGGCGATCGCCAAGGTCGTCTGATTGAGGGTCAGCGAACGCCCTGTTTGCCAGGCCAACAGGGTGTTGGCGGGCGCTGGCTACATCGTTGGCGCACTTCGGCGGCTGCCTTGTTGCGGCCGGGGGCGCGCTTTACGCCCACCCGAGCTGCTCGGTTTCCGACTTGTTGGCACAATCGGGGGGATGAAATTCCTGCACACCATGCTGCGCGTTGGCAACCTTCAACGCTCCATCGATTTCTACACCCAGGTGCTGGGCATGCAACTGCTGCGCCGGTCTGAAAACCCCGAATACAAGTATTCGCTGGCCTTTTTGGGCTTTGATGGCGGCAACCCCGGCCAGGCCGAGATTGAGCTGACCTACAACTGGGGCACCGAGAGCTACGACATGGGCACCGCCTACGGCCACATTGCCCTGGGCGTGCCCGACGTGTACGCAGCCTGCGAAAAAATCAAGGCCGCTGGCGGCAACGTCACGCGCGAGGCAGGCCCTGTCAAGGGCGGCACCACCGTCATCGCCTTTGTGACCGACCCCGATGGCTACAAGATCGAGCTGATCCAGCGCGCCTGAGGCTCTCGGCGGTGCGGGCCCGCTTTGAGCCCCGGCGCCATTTGCTATTAAAATAATAGCGTTATTGCGTTGATGGTCGAGCGCAAATGGTCTTTTTCATCAAAAAACCCGGCAGCGCCGGGTTTTTTTGCGATAAGCGCGCGGTTGCGCGGGCCTACGCTTACTGCGCCAGCGTCACTTCCACGCGGCGGGCTTCGGCGTTGGTGCCGGAGCCGGTGGTTTCTTCGGGCTTCTTGAGCTCAATCTTGTCTTCGGCCACGCCCAGCGCCTTGAGCGCATCGCGCACGGCAAAGGCGCGTTGCTTGGCCAGTTCGGCATTCGCCGCTGCGTCGCCGGTCACGTCGTGAAAGCCAGACACCACGGCCGTCTTGCCCTCGGCCACGCGCTTGACCACATCGGCCAGTGCCTCGTTGGCGCCAGCCGCCAGATCGGCCTTGGCAGTCGCAAAGTAGAACTTCACAACGCCGTTTTCCACGCGCACGCTGGCAACGTCGTTCGCCAGGGGTGTTGCAGCCGCCACGGCGGGCTTACGTGCACCGCCCACATGCTTGACGACCACCATGCCCACCACAGACAGGACGATCAGCACAATCAAGGCCACCAGGGAACCAAGAGCAAAAAGTTGTTGGCTATCGTCGTCAGAAGCAGACATGGAGACTCCCAGTTGATGGATGGTGGTGTGGTGACAGAAAACGGCGCGAAGCTCGGGTGCAGCGCGCCTTGGGTGGCAAGTTGCATCCGCGGCCTGATCGCGGGCTGCTACAAGCGAAGGCACCGATTGTAAAGTCCACACATGACGAATTGGCCCGCCCCCCTGCGAGACCCGGCTCCCATGCTGGAGCGTGCCTTGAGCGAATGGGGCGGCCACGGAGACCTGTGGATCTTTGGCTACGGCTCGCTCATCTGGAGGCCCGACTTTGACTATGCCGAGCGCCGCCCCGCCAGGGTGCATGGCTGGCACCGGGCGCTGAAGATGTGGAGCCGCATCAACCGGGGCACTCCCGAATGCCCTGGGCTGGTGTTGGGCATGCTTTCTGGCGGCAGTTGCCGGGGCATGGTATTCCGCGTGGACAAGGCGCATGCCCGGCCGATCATGACCCAGCTTTGGCAGCGCGAGATGATCACCGGCGTGTACGACCCGCGCTGGCTCACCTGTCA
The DNA here is from genome assembly GCA_046318695.1 of Acidovorax sp. Lineage (GTDB taxonomy): Bacteria > Pseudomonadota > Gammaproteobacteria > Burkholderiales > Burkholderiaceae_C > Acidovorax. The sequence continues at coordinate 5,802 of JBKCTS010000525.1, read as the reverse complement.
CACGCCCCAAGGGCCGGTGAAGGCGCTGGCGTTCACCCTGTCGCGCAAAAGCCCCAGCCACACCGGCGAACTGCCAGAGCACGAATACCGCCGCATCTTTGCCCAGGCCTGCGGACGCTACGGCAGCACGCACGACTATGTCCAGGCCACGTTGGATGCACTGCGCCGCCATGGCATCCACGACCGGGCGTTGGCCCGATTGCTCACACTGGCAAAAAAAGAGGCATAGTGCGGGCTTGTGCGCAGCAGCTCATGGTCTGGCCCGCCCGTTTCTCAGGGCTTGTGATCAAGCCCCGGTAGAGCTTGCCCCTGCCCGCTGCCCGCAAACTTACGATCGACTGGTCAACACCCCACGACCACCCCTGGAGCACGCCCCATGAAGAACCGTTTCGCAATTGCCCTGCCAGCCCTTGCGGCCATCACGCTTGCCGGCTGCGCCGGGCATTGGTCATCTGGCCCCAGCGCCACCGCCAAACTGGAGCCCACCCGCGGCAACACCGCGGCAGGCACCGTGAGCTTTGTTCAGGCGGGCGATGTGGTGAAGGTGTCGGGCACCATCAGCGGCCTCAAGCCCGGTGCCGAGCACGGCTTTCACGTGCATGAAAAAGGCGACTGCAGCAGCGGCGACGGCATGAGCACCGGCGGCCACTTCAACCCCGGCGGCAAGCCGCACGGCAGCCACGGTGCAGGTGAACACCATGCCGGCGACCTGCCCAGCCTGAAGGCTGACGCCAGCGGCAACGCCAGCTTCAGCTTTGAATCGCGCAGCATCCGCGTGGGCAGCACCGCCAGTGACATCGTGAGCAAGGGCCTGATCGTGCACCGCGACCCCGACGACTACAAAACCCAGCCCACCGGCAACGCCGGGCCCCGCGTGGCCTGCGCGGTGATTACCGCCAAGTAAACGCTGAACATTGCGCACCCGGTGGATCGTGGCGGCCTCAGGGCCACGACACCGCAAGCCAGAAAAAAAGCCGCTGCCAGCCCAGCGGCTTTGTTCATGGTGCCAGCGCCTGGATGTCCGCTTTGCAGGCCCGTGGCTGCGGGGCGCTCAGCCCCCCTGGCGCTGCTGCCATAGCGCCTCGGCCCGGGCCAGCGCATCCACGGTGTCGATGTCCGTCACCACGCCCGCGTCCTGCACCGGCACGGCCAGCCCCCGCCCCTGCCCTGCCCACTTGCGCACCACGGGCGCAGCGCCCTGATCGCCTTGCAGGGCCAGCAAGTCGTCAAGGCACTCGCGCCCAAACGCCACCGGGTGCCCCCGCTGCCCTGCAAATTCCGGCCATGCCACCACGGCCTGCTGATGCGCCACCACCTGCGCCATGTGCTGCAGCGTGGCGGGCTGCACCAGCGGCAAATCACCCGGCAGCACCAGCCAGGCCGATGCGTTGGCCGTGTGCCGCACAGCGGCCGCAATCGAGTCGCCCATGCCGGGGTGACGAGCGTCCTCAACATGCCACGGCAGGCCGCTGGCACGCACTGCATCCAGCGTGCGCTGCAATACCGGCTTGCCCGCCAACAGGGCTTGCAGCTTGTGCACCGTGCCGCCCGATGCCGTGAAGCGTTCGCCGCGGCCGGAGGCAAGGATGATGATGGTGGGCACGTTGGCTGGCATGAAAACAATGGCCGCGCCCAACCCGCGCGCTGGGCGGTCAGCGCGGCTTGCGCGCCGACGGCTTGGCGCTGCCAGTCACCCGTGGCGGCAGCCCCGTGTGCTGGGTCAGGATGCGGCCCTTTTGTGGCTGGCCGGGCTTGGCGGCCGATTGGGGGGATGCCTTGCCCGCCGCCGCCGACGCCTGGGGCTGCTGCACGCGCTGCCCCACGGGCGTGGAGTTCTTGCGCCGCGCGCTCTGGTAGCCGCCGTCCGTCAGGGGTTGGAAGGTCGGAATCAGGTGGTGCTTGCCGTTGCCGATCAGATCGGCCCGGCCCATTGCCTTGAGCGCCTCGCGCAGCAGGGGCCAGTTGTTGGGGTCGTGGTAGCGCAAGAAGGCCTTGTGCAGGCGGCGGCGTTTTTCGCCGCGCACGATGTCCACCGACTCCTGGGCCGCATCGCGCATCTCTCGGCGCACGCGGGTCAGCGGGTTGCGGCCGCTGTGGTACATGGCCGTGGCCGTGGCCATGGGGCTGGGGTAGAAGGTCTGCACCTGGTCGGCGCGGAAGCCGTTTTTCTTGAGCCAGATGGCGAGGTTCATCATGTCCTCGTCGCTGGTGCCCGGGTGCGCGGCGATGAAGTACGGGATCAAAAACTGCTTTTTGCCCGCTTCTTCGCTGAACCTGTCGAACATCTGCTTGAACTTGTCATAGCTGCCGATGCCCGGCTTCATCATTTTGGTCAGCGGGCCCTGCTCGGTGTGCTCGGGGGCGATTTTGAGGTAGCCGCCTACGTGGTGCTGCACCAGTTCCTTCACGTACTCAGGACTCTTGACGGCCAGGTCGTAGCGCAGGCCCGAGCCGATGAGGATTTTCTTGATGCCCTTCAAGGCCCGGCCACGGCGGTAGATCTTGATGAGCGGGCCGTGGTCGGTGGTCAGGTTCTGGCAGATGCCCGGATATACGCAGCTGGGTTTGCGGCAGGCGGCCTCGATCTCGGGGCTCTTGCAGCCCAGGCGGTACATGTTGGCGGTGGGGCCGCCCAGGTCTGAGATGACGCCGGTGAAGCCCTTGACCTTGTCACGAATGTCTTCAATCTCGCGGATGACCGAGTCTTCGCTGCGGCTTTGAATGATGCGGCCTTCGTGCTCGGTAATCGAGCAGAAGGTGCAGCCGCCAAAGCAGCCTCGCATGATGTTGATCGAAAAACGGATCATCTCCCACGCGGGGATCTTGGTCGCGCCGTCGTGGCTGCCGTTTTCGTCGGCGTAGGCGGGGTGCGGACTGCGGGCGTAGGGCAGGTCAAACACGTAGTCCATCTCGGCTGTGGTCAGCGGGATGGGCGGCGGGTTGATCCACACGTCGCGCGCAGTGACGCCCTCGCCGTGGGCCTGCACCAGCGCGCGGGCATTGCCGGGGTTGGTCTCCAGGTGCAGCACGCGGTTGGCGTGGGCGTAGAGCACCGGGTCGCTTTTCACCTGCTCGTAGCTGGGCAGGCGGATCACGCTCTTCTCACGCGGGGGCGCCTTCAGTCGTGTCTTGAGCGCCGGGTTGGCAACGAACTGGATGGGCACGATGGCAGGATTGGGATCATTTTGGCCACTCGCGCTCGTCCCACAGGCGTTTTCAGCTCCTGATTCAGTAGCAACCCCGCCGTCATCCTTGCTGCAGCTAGCGCCCTGGGCGGCCGCCTGCTCGCTGGTCGTCATGTAGGGGTTGATGTGCGCCTCCACGCGGCCGGGCTCATCCACGGTGGTGGAGTCGATCTCAAACCAGCCCTGGCCGCTTTCATCGTCGGGTCGGCGCACAAAGGCGGTGCCACGCACATCGGTGATGTTGGCCACCGGCTCGCGGGCCGCGATGCGGTGCGCCACCTCGACCAGCGCGCGCTCGGCATTGCCGTACAGCAGCAGGTCGCACTTGGCGTCCACCACGATGGAGCGGCGAACCTTGTCGCTCCAGTAGTCGTAGTGGGCAATGCGGCGCAGGCTGCCTTCGATGCCGCCCAGGATGATGGGCACGTCCTTGTAGGCCTCGCGGCAGCGCTGGCTATAGACGATGGCGGCGCGGTCGGGGCGCTTGCCGCCCACGTCGCCAGGGGTGTAGGCATCGTCGCTGCGGATCTTGCGGTCGGCGGTGTACCGGTTGATCATGGAGTCCATGTTGCCCGCTGTGACGCCCCAAAACAGGTTGGGCTTGCCCAGCACCCTGAAGGGCTCGGCGCTTTGCCAGTCAGGCTGGGCAATGATGCCCACGCGAAAGCCCTGGGCTTCCAGCGTGCGGCCGATCACGGCCATGCCAAAGCTGGGGTGGTCCACATACGCATCGCCGGTGACCAGGATGATGTCGCAGCTGTCCCAACCGAGCTTGTCCATCTCGGCGCGGCTCATCGGCAAAAACGGGGCCGTGCCAAAGCGCCTGGCCCAGTACGGTCGGTAGCTGGTCAAGGGCTTTGCGGCGCGCGCAAAAAAGGAGACGTCGACGGGGGCGTTCATGCGGCTGGGTTGCTGCGCCCGCTTGGCATTGTGGGTGGCAGCTTGTATGGGTAACCCGCAATTTTAAAGGCGCAGAGGGGTTTTGTCGCTTTGCCAGACCCTTGTCCCTGCGGCTGCACGGCTTGTTCGGTGGTTCGGGCCGCCAGCTCGCACACGGGGCTGGAGCTCAAGTCGGAAAGCCGGATGCCGATAACGCGGTAACACCCTGGAGCCACTGATGGACGTCGCACTCACCAACAGCATTGTCAGCACGGCCAGCGCCATGGCCAGCGCCCAAAGCGCCGACGCCGTGAACATCGCGGTGCTGAAAAAGGCGCTCGACATCCAGGCCGCATCGGCCGCCACCATGCTCGACGCCGTGGCGCAGGCCATCCCCCAGCCCCCTCTGGCCACCAGCGGGACGCTGGGCACGCTGATCAACACCTTCGCTTGACGGCCACCGCGCAACGCGCTGGCACCACCGGCCTCTCGTTCGAGGCGCGGGCAAACCTGTGGCCCTGGCCAGGGGCTTTGTGCAAAATGGGCGTGCCAATGCCCCACAGCCTATGAACTTCTCCAGCGTCATCAAGCTCGCCATCGTTGTGGCCGTGGCGTTTTCGGGTATCGAGGCGCTGCGCGTGCGGCATGTCGATCAGAAGCTCCAGTCCCACGCGGGCGCTGGTGCGGTGTTCCCGGCGGGCGATGGCCCCGTGCGGGGCTCGCCGGGCGGCAAAAGTTTTGATTTCCGGGGGTACCAGGTCAAGCCACTGGCGAGTTTTGCAGTGCGCGCCCGCGTGCTGGCACGCGAGGACTACCACCTGGGGCGCGAAGCCGATCTGTCGCCTGTGGACCTGGCGCTGGGCTGGAAACGCATGGCCGACCCCAAGGTGTATGAGCCGCTGAACATCACGCAGGGCGGGCGGTGGTACCGCTATTCGTGGCGCGACCAACCCCCCATACCCGTGCAGGAGATCATCGAGTCGTCGGCCAACATGCACATGATTCCGGCCACACCCGCGGTGGAGCGCAGCCTCAAGCAGGTCAAGGCGGGCCGTTACGTCCGCGTGACGGGGCAGCTGGTGCAGGTCACCCACGCCAGCGGCTGGAAATGGACCAGCTCGCTGACCCGATCGGACTCGGGCGCGGCTGCGTGCGAGGTGGTCTTTGTAGAGTCCATCGAACTCGAGCCGTGAGCCACCGCGCAGGCCGGGCGCATCAGCGTGCGACGCAGTGCTGCACCTGCTCGCCCAGCCCGGTCGCGCCCAGCCGCATCACGTCCCCAGGCTTGAGGAACCACGGCGCAGGCTTTTGCCCCAGGCCCACGCCAGCCGGGGTGCCGGTCAGGATCAGGTCGCCGGGCAGCAGCGTCATGAACTGGCTGATGTAAGAAACCACGGCAGGCACGCCGAAGATGAAATTCGCGGTGCTGCCCTGTTGCACGCGCTGTCCGTTCACCTCCAGCCACAGGTCGATGGCGTGCGGATCGGCCAGTTCGTCGGTGGTGACCAGCCAGGGGCCGATGGGGGCAAACGTATCGTAGCTCTTGCCCTTGTCCCACTGCCCGCCGCGCTCCATCTGCCAGGCGCGTTCGGAGACATCGTTGGCCAGCACGTAGCCAGCCACATGGGCCATCGCGTCGGCCTCGCCCACATGACTGGCGGTGCTGCCGATGATGATGCCCAGTTCGACCTCCCAGTCGGTCTTGGCCGCGCCGGGGGGAATGCGCACGAGGTCGTTG
>JBKCTS010000524.1:0-6427 GCA_046318695.1 Acidovorax sp. | reverse complement strand
GGCATGGTCATTCGACTGAGAGGCTTTGGGCGAGTAAAACAGACAAAGCCGATGAATACGTTCTGGAGAATGCCCCTTTTTTCGTACGAGAGATGTCATTTGGCGATGTTGTCTCAGTTCGGCATGAGGGCGAGGCTTTGCTTTTTGATAAACTGATTAGACGGGGTGGGCATTCAACGTATAGACTAATTCCGGTTAGGAGGGATGGATTATTAATTCCATTGGAGCCCGTTCTTGATTTTTTAAAGAAAGAGGGGTGTGCTTTCGAGTCTGGCTTGGTGGGAAATATGCCTGTTATTGTTGTTGATATGCCCCCTCATGTTTCTGCTGATAGATGCTATGAAGAAATACTGCGACAGGATAAAATGGGATTAATCAATTTCGAGGTCGCCCATGATGGGCATCCATCCTAAATAATGCTTTGGTGCAAGCTATTGCTTGAATCTTTGAGATATTCGGCCTAACCTGAGCCTGGATCCGTGACCTGATGGTCGATATTTTGCTGATTCTCCATTGAAATCAACGACTTGGATGCTATGTGACGTTTCACCCAGCAGGTGAAGCGACCATGACCGACTTTGTAATCAAACAATTGCCCTACGACTTGAGCAACCAGGCCGGTCTGGCCCTGATTGGCAAGTATCTCAAGCGCATCAACATCAATGCCCTGATTGACCCGGCCTTCCCGGTGCGTTCGGGCATCGCCAACAGCGACATCCTCAAGAGCTACCTGGGCCTTTTGTGCCTGGGCAAGAACGACTTTGATGCCATCGAGGGTCAGCGCAAAGACACTTTCTTTGCCCGCGCCCTGCATTTGCGCGCTGTGCCGTCTTCGCCCACGCTGCGCCAGCGCCTGGATACCCATGCCCCAGACTGGTTTGATCTGGCCGAGCGCATCAACGCTGCAGTGCTCGGCACGCGGATCGCAGGCAAGCCAGTGGACTTCGGTGCGCTGCCCTGTGGATACGTCCCCCTGGACCTTGATACCTTCGCCATGGACAACAGCGGCACGGCCAAAGAACACGTGGGCCGCACCTATATCGGTGTGGACGGCTACTGCCCATTGGCGTGCTACCTGGGCACGCAGGGCTATTGCCTGGAACTGGCCTTGCGCCCGGGCACGCAGCACTCGGCCTGTGAGACCGAGTACAACTTCGAGCGTGTGTTGCCGCTGGCAGCCCGGCTCACGCCAGAGCCCTTGCTCGCTCGCGCCGACTCGGGCTTTGACTCGGCCAAGCTCATGTGCGCCATTGACCAGCAGGCCAAGGCGCTGCAGCGCAAGATGGCTTTCATCATCAAATGGAACCCGCGCAGCACACCGGTGGAGACAATCGCCCGGGCCAAGGTGGCCGATGCCGATACCCGCTGGACGGTGCTGCGCGAGGGCAAGCGCCAATGTGTCTGGAGCGAGGCGGTTCAAGTCAAGCACGAGCGCCATGTCTTGGCTGCGCGGCGGGTGTACCGCCTGAGCGAGCGCACCATCGACCGGCGCGGCCAGCAGATGCTGCTGCCCGAGTATGTGCTGGAGGGCTGGACGAGCACTTTGCCCCAGGCGTTCACGCCCGAGAGCATCATGGCCTTGTACGCCGACCACGGCAGGCACGAGCAGTTTCACTCGGAGTTCAAGACTGACATGGACCTCACGCGGCTGCCCTCGGGCAAGTTTGACACCAACTACCTGGTGTGTGCCCTGGCGGCGGTGGCGATGAACCTGCTGCGTCTGATCGGACAGCACACGCTGCACGAGCCGGATTCTCCGGTGCGCCACAGCGCCCAGCGCAGACGGGTGCGCACGGTGATACAGGAGTTGATGGTCAAGGCCGCGCGCATGGTGGAGCACGCCCGCCAATGGGTGTTGGGACTGGGTGCCAATGACCCGGCGTTTGCGGTGTTTGCACGCCATTGGCGGGCGCTGGACAGCGCCTGAGTGCGCCTGGGCGAACGGCCCCGGCCAGCCCATCGTGCACAGACCGCCCAGAACAACGACGCCAAAAAGACCACGGGGGACAACCCGGGCACAGACACGCCCAAACCGCGTTGGGCCGCCCGCAGGGCGGGGAAAGCGGGGGGCTTGGCAGGGCATGATGAGCGTATATCTGGGGTGCCGGTCGGGTTTGTTGCGTTGAAATGGCCGGACTGGGGGTGAATATCGGGTTTCTCTGCCCGGTTTCTGTGCGATTACGGAACCCGGGGGATTGGGGTCACGGATTCAGGCTGAGCTCAGCGCCCATGCCCACTATCTGCCACAAATGCAACGCCGTCCGTCCGCGCGAAACGCCCGCACCCGATTGGCAATGCCCAGCATGTGGTGTGGCGTATGCCAAGGTGGGCGCAGGTCCCTCAATTCGTCAAGAAGCGCTGTGCCCACGGTATGTGGAATTTAATGCCCAAAACGAGGCAGTTCCGTGGCGCAAGCTCTTTGGTGTGCTGCTTGCTGCATTGGCGCTGTACGCGGAAAGCAAGCGGCACACAAAAAGACGGGGGCTGGCTGGGGCGGGCTGGACTGTGGTGTAAGCCTGGCAGAGCAACAGGTGATGGACTTGGCCGAACCCGTTCCGCACCAGCAAAGGCTGGCGCGATGCGGTGCTGCTCAAGAAGGGAGCCAAGCTGCTGCTGATGGGCAGCGGGGAGGGGGATGAGGACTCAGCGGGCATCGCCACGATTGAGGACGTGCGGATCGAGGTCAAGACAGTCCGGGTTTACAACCTGGAGGTTGAGAATCTGCATACGTGCTTTGTGGGGGGGGCTGGGGGTGTTGTTCATAACAGCCGAAGCGGGGTCAAACCTGACCGCTATTGGCGTCGAGAATATACAAAGCAAACTGGCTTGCCTTGGCCAATGACTGCTTGCGGGGAAAACTACCATGCCCACCACGTCAAAACCTCAGCTGATGGATGTGAAGATGTTTTCGAGGATATTGTGCCCATGCATCCAGATGACCACTGGCGACATCATGCGGATGATCGTAGGCGTTGGGGTGGGCGGAGAAAAAAATGACTGATCCTATGCATGTAAATACGAAACTAATGACTGCGGTGGAAGATATTTTTGATTCGGATCCTATGGAAATGAGAATTTTGCAAGAACGGGTTGAAGAAGCAAAAAACTATATATTGTCATTCAACTGGTGCAGGGCTGTTAAAAAATTATGGTTTGCCGGCGGTTTTTCTTCCGTTGCGGTTTTCTTTGTTGAAATTGAAAGTGTGAATTACGATAAGAAATTGTGGATAATTGTTGGGGATTTGCCCCCTGCTCACTTGGTTGTTGACGAAATTCCGGATCTAAAAGAAGCGCTCTTGAGTTATGTTTATCATATGCGCAAATGGGTGACCGCTGTTAAAAAGGGGAGAAGTGTAAAGAGCTGCATTCCTGTTAATGTGGCTCCTGAGTTAAAAAATGCCGAGGCATTAGAGTCAAGACTAAATTTTATTGAGAGAGTTTATGTGCCGTCGCTTTAACAGGCTGCTGAACCTACACAGGCCCCGACGGCGTCCCCATCAGCTACGAGTTTGACGGTGCAGCCCAGCTCGAGAGGGGCGAGATCCCCGGCGGAGGTGGAGCAGCCGTGGTGCTTGCCCCCTGCCGAGCCAACGCATCGTTTTGACGGGACGCTGCCGTAGTCAAGTTCATCGGCGCGCGCCGTTGCTGGCGGTGGCACGCTGACGGGCAAGCCGTGGGCCAAGCCACATCCACACGCCTGCCCCCGCCATAAGCGGAAAAACCACCCATTGCACAAACAGGATGTAAGCGGCGGCTTGGCGCAGGGGGTCGGCATATACGAAGGCACCGACGAAGGGGGCGCCGAGCAGGTGCCCGAGACGTAGCAGGCGATACGGCAGTTTCATGGCAGAACTCCGAGAGGGATTGTGGTGGACGGGAAGCGGGGGAGCGCCGTGCATGCAGGTCAGCGCTGGGCATCGGTCGGACGTAGCAGTCTCTTGGACAGTGCCGCCACCATCGCGCGGGGCGCGAAACGGTTGGCGAACACCAGGGCCCGGCTTCCCGGTCCAACAACCCGGGACAAGCCGCCGCCCAACATCAGTTCTACGCCAGCGCGGGCTACGTCGACCGCTTTGTAGCGGCTGGCCTTGCCAAAGTGGTGCCCGTCGCCAATGCGCCCGGGGTCAACCCCATCGAAAAACGCCGTGTCGGTGGGCCCTGGCGATAGGCAGCTGACGCTCACTCCGTCGTCCTCCAGCTCCTTGGCCAGTGCTTCGGAAAAGTTGAGCACAAAGGCCTTGGACGCACCGTAGGCACCGAAGTAAGGTGTTGGCTGGTAGGCCGCCGCCGAGGCCACGTTCAGGATACGGCCTGCGCCTCGGCGCCGCATTTGCCCGCCGAAGCAATGGCAAAGCTCGGCCACTGCGACGACGTTGAGCTGCAACATACGTTCGAGGAACAGGGGATCCATGTCGAGATGGGCCTCGACCATGCCGACGCCGGCGTTGTTGACGAGCATGTCGATCTCCAGGCCGAGCTGGCGTGTGGCATTGAACAGTCGCTGTGCTGCCCCGGCCTCGGACAGGTCGATTGGCAGGCAATGGACCTCCACGCCGTGCTGGCGGTGCAGCTCGTCACCGACCTCGCGCAGCCTCTGGACGCCCCGGCTGGCCAGAACGAGGCGATGGCCTCGCGCCGCCAGCAGACGAGCCATCTCCAGACCGATGCCGCTGCTGGCCCCGGTGATGAGCGTGGTGGTGGGCAGGGTGGCCGAGTGGCTTACCGGGGTATCGACTGACGAAGGGGCTTGCATGGAGAACTCCAGAGGTTTGAGAAGGTCGTGAAGGCCGCAGGCACGGGCCGTAACGGCCAATCACCGAGCTAAAAAAACGATGTATCTGTAAGAAACAGTGTTTCTTTATGGGCAAAACAAAACGACTAGTAGCGGAGAGCCACCCGCAAGTCCAGCGTCTGACCTGGGGCCACGGTGAATCGGGCTTCGTCCCAAATCGGAGCGGTCAGGGCATGGGTGCGGTTGTTGGAGACGCCGTAACCTTCGGTGGGCAGACCCAACAGGTTCTTATCAAGGCGCCCGTTGCTGTTCTCATCGTGAACGACCGCGACGGCATAGGTGCCAGCAGGCAACTGCGTGAAGAGGCAAACTCCTTTCGGTCCGTCGAGCCGAACCCGCGTCGTGCGCATGCCATCGCCATCAGGAAATCCTCCGCCTTCGCTAAAGAGACGGCAGTTGAGCGTGCCCTGGGTGTTGCGCAAGGTGCTGACTTCAAGTCGCACCTGGGCCGCATCATCGGCAGCGGCCAGAGGGGCGGTAAGCGCGAGGGCAAGCGTCAGTCCAAGTGGCAGGCTGCCGACCTTGGCCAATCGAGCGAAACGGCCAGCACCTCGGGGGCGTGGCAGGCAAGCATGGCTGGCGGCGGCAAGGGTGGTGCAGGGGGTCATGGGGAGGATCCTTTCGTGGGGGTGGGTAAATACAGCCTGGGGTGGCTTGCGGAGTATTTGTGGTGAGAGGGCCGTGAAAGCGCGCGCAAATCAGCCTTCCGCTTCGGCGGGCGGTGGCGTGAGACCGAGACCGGCAAGCACGTCCGCCACCGCCATGCGCGCGAGGCGCTCGCCATCGGTATCGAAGGGCGTGATGCCCTCGATCTCCAGGCACACGGGACCATGCACGGCGGCCCACAGACGCACGGCAGCATCCAATGCATCGGCGGGGGGGGCGCTGTTTCCCGGACGGGAAGCCCGGGCGGCTTGCGCCTGAACCACGGCCTCCTCGAGAGCGCCGAGCGCCATTCGGGCCTGCTGCCGAGAGAAGTCGGTCGGTACGTGATCCGGCATGGCATTGCCAAACATGACGCTGAACAAGGCGCGGTTTGCCAACGCGAAGCTGCGGTACGACATCACCACGAGCAGCAAACCATTCAACGGGTCCCGGTGGCGGCGCCGCTCTCGCTCGACGCTGAACCGAAGCAGGGCAAAGCCCTCGACCTTCAGCGCTTCACTGAGGCCGCCCTTGCCACCGAACAGGGTGTAAACCACCTTGGTAGAGCAATTGGCGCGCTGCGCCAGGGAACGCAACGCCAGCGCGTGCGGGCCTTGCTCGTCGAGCATTTGACGGGCTAGGTCAATCAGCCCACGGCGCGCTGCTGCATCGCCCTCGCGGCGGGAAAGCTGGTAGTCGAAGCTTGTGTGTGCTGGCTGCATGGGTAACAGTGTTACCCAAAAATTCGCGCAAGTCAAGAGGGCATACAGGGTCAACCTTTTACGGAGCTACGGGCGGAGTATTGGCCCGGCCAATCCGGCGTGAAGATCGTATGCACAGCCGGTTCGATGAAATGTCCTGAACCGGAAGACACAGGGCGACGCATGATGCTTGCTGCCAGGCGGGGTCAGCCCGAAGCTGCCATGGCGGTACCTAGGGAAGCTTACATGGACCCTCGCGAGGATGCGCTGGTGCGGATCGGGATAGGCC
>JBKCTS010000523.1:0-1678 GCA_046318695.1 Acidovorax sp. | reverse complement strand
ACTACGCTCCCCGCAAGCCGGCATTCGCCATGCCTGCGGGTGCCGGTGGCGGAAAGCCGTGCGTGCCGCACGATGCGCGCAAGCGCCCCGCGCGTCCGGCACGCTGAGCGAAGGGTGTCCTGCGGGCCATAAAAAGCCCAGAGATACCTTGTCGTGCTCTCAACAGCTTCCGAAAGGGCTGACTCCGAAAGGTGTCGGCCCTTTTTTAGTGCCAACCTCCAAGTCGACAGACTTCTAGACCTCAGTGGTCGAGTGGCGTCCCACCTCGGGCCAGCGATGGCGCAGGTAGATCCAGGCGAACAGACCCACGCACATCATCAGCAAGGACGATAGCGCGAGCAACACCGTGGAATGCATGACCAGCGGCACCAGCACACCGGCCACCAGTCCGTTGGCTGTGGAGCCGACAAAGGCCTGCATCGATGAAGCCATGCCCCGGCGCTCCGGATGCAGGTCCAGCACCAGCAAAGTGACCACCGGAACCATCAGCGCCCAACCAAATGCAAACACCGCAATGGGTGCAAGTGCCCACGCCGCGTGCGCCGGCAGCAGCAGGTTGGCAGCCAGGTTGCACACGGCCACGCTGGCCATGATGACGAAACCGTGCCGGATTTGACGCTTGGGTGCGATCTTGCCGGCCAGTCGTCCGCTCAGCCACGCGCCGACCATGATGCCCGAGACGGTGATGACAAAGAACCAGAAGAACTGGGTTGGTGCCAGCCCGAGGTGGTTACCCAGAAACGCTGGCGCAGCCAGCACGTACAGGAACATTCCGTTGAACGGCACCCCGCTGGCCAGCGCCAGCAGCACAAAACGCGGGTTGGAGCCCAGTTGCCAGTAGCCGCGCATCAGGTGGGGCACATTGAATGGCTGGCGCAGCTCGGGCTGCAGTGTTTCAGGCAGCAGCCGGAAATTCGCGATCCACAGGGCGACGCCCACCGAAGTGAGGAACCAGAAGATGCTGTGCCAGCCCGCATGCACAAACAGCCAGCCTCCCACGATGGGAGCAACCGCCGGAGCCACCCCGAAATAGATGGTGACCTGGCTCATGACCTGTTGTGCGCGTGCGGGTGGGAACATGTCGCGGATGATGGCCCGCGACACCACGATACCCGCACCGGTCGACAGACCCTGCATCGCCCTGAAGGCGATGAGCTGGCCGATCGTCTGCGACATGGCGCAGCCTGCCGAAGCCAGCGTGAACATGGCAAGTCCGCACAGCACCACCGGCCTGCGCCCGAAGCTGTCGGCCAGCGCACCATGAAAGAGACTCATGAATGCAAAGCCGAACAGGTAGGCCGACAGCGTTTGCTGCATCTCTACCGGCGTGGCGCCCAGAGACCTGGCGATGCCCGCAAACGCCGGGAGATAGGTATCGATGGAAAACGGGCCGAGCATGCCGAGAACCGCCAGCAGTGCAGCCAGTGCCCACTGGGGCGCGCGCCATAACGTCCGGGCGTGTGGGTTCATCGTGAAGAAGTCGGGCAGGGCGATGGCGTGGCGGTACAGCGGTGGGTCTGCATGGCAACCATGATGCTAAGGAACCTCTGCATAACTCCCTGCGGTCTGCGCGGGCCCGGGCTCGGGCAGTCCACGGCGTTACTTTTCTTGCCAATAGCCATGCTATTGTCTGCAAAAAGCGCCTTGTGGCCTATCCCGATCCGCACCAGCGCATCCT
>JBKCTS010000522.1:0-1893 GCA_046318695.1 Acidovorax sp. | reverse complement strand
GCCTGGTCCACGATCTGGTCGATGATGACCTTGGTCTCGCCCAGGAAGTCCTGCAGCGGCTGCACATCGGCGTTCAGGCTGCCGAACAGAAAACCCTTGTAGCTTTCAAACCGCGCCACCTTCTTGAGGTCGTGCGAGCCCTCTTTGTTGAACTGCACCGGGTACTCGGTGGTCTTTTCGTCCTTGACCTTGAGCAGCTTGCCGGTGTTGTTGAACGTCCAGCCATGGAAGGGGCAGGTGAAGCTGCCCTTGTTGCCATGCTTTTTGCGGCAAAGCATGGCACCCCGGTGTGCGCAGGCATTGATCACCGCGTTGAGCTGACCGTCCTTGCCCCGCGTGATGACGATGGGCTGGCGGCCGATGTAGGTGGTGAAGTAGTCGTTGATCTCGGGGATCTGGCTTTCGTGCGCCAGATAGACCCGGTTGCCTTCGAAGATGTGCTTCATCTCCAGCTCGAAGAGGTCGGGGTCGGTGAAGATGTCGCGGCGGCAACGGAAGACGCCGTTTTCTTTGTCGTCTTGCAAAGCGCCTTCGATCAGGGCCTCAACATCAGAGCGCTCGGCGGTGGCAGCGGGGGTGTTCATGGTGGGTTCCTCAGGGTGCAGCTGTCCCCCTGCCACGCGCAGCGCGGCAGTCCAGGGGCGAAAGCAAAAGGGAGCGGGGTCGGCCGGACGCAGCGGCGCCCGGCCGTGGTGGATCAGGCCGCCAGGCGTGGGCGGTCCACGAGCTGGTTGTCCACGCCGTTGACCAGCGCGCTCAGCGTGAAGTCAAAGACGATTTCCGCAAAGGGGCCATCGACGCCCTGTGCCTTGATGCTGGCGGCATCGGTGCGCTCGACCAGCGGCGGCACCAGGCCTTCGCGGGTGGCGTAGGCGAAGTCGTCGTTGACCAGCGGGTCGCCGTCGATGTTGATCTGCGTGGTCAGCTTGCGGTGGCCGTCGGCCGTCACAAAGAAGTGGATGTGCGCGGGGCGGTTGCCATGGCGGCCCAACTCATTGAGCAGGGCTTGCGTGGGACCATCCGGTGGGCAGCCGTAGCCCTTGGGCACGATGCTCTGAAACTTGTAGCGGCCCTGTGCATCGGTGATGATGGTGCGACGCATGTTGAAGGCCTTCTGCTCGCCTGTGGGGTCGAAGTGCGAATAAAAGCCCTTGGTGTTGGCGTGCCACACCTCGACCTTGGCGTTGGGCAAGGGCTTGCCATCGGCGCCGTGCACAGTGCCATGCATGATCAGCGTATGGCCGGCCTTGTCGCTGCCGTCATCCAGGCGGGCAAAGCCCTTGGCTTCGGGCGCACCGGCCACATACAACGGGCCTTCGATGGTGCGGGGCGTGCCGTTTTCGATGCCCAGCGCCTTGTCCTTGGCGTCCATGCGCATGTCCAGGAAGCGGTCCAGGCCCAGACCGGGCGACAGCAGGCCCGCTTCGCTGCGCGCGCCCAAGGTGTTCAGGTAGGCCATGCCGGCCCAGTATTCATCCGAGGTGATGTCCAGGTCGTCGATGGCCTTGAAAAGGTCCGACAGCAGGCGGTGCACGATCTGCTTGGCGCGTGCGTTGCCGCCAGGCTGGGTGAGGCCGCTGGCCATGCGCAGGAAGTCCTGCACTTCTGGGGTGTTGAAAATATGCGTGGTCATGTTGATCTCCTCGAATCGTGGGATGGGTGCGGGAACTGGATGGTGAAGTTGAAGGACGCGTGCCGGGATCAGTGCGCGGCGGCGGGTTGCCCCACCTCCACAGCCTTGCTGCGTTTGCGGTCGCGACGAAAGTGCTGGACACGGTCTTCGTCCAGCGCAATTCCAAGGCCTGGCGTCGTCGGCACCGCCAGCTGGAAATCTCGGTACTGCAAAGGCTCTGCCAGAATTTCCTCGGTCAGCAGCAGCGGGCCGAACAGCTC
>JBKCTS010000521.1:0-7087 GCA_046318695.1 Acidovorax sp. | reverse complement strand
GCTCAAAGCCCGGTCGTCGTGCCTGTTGCACAGACGACCGAGCGAGCGAAGGCCCCAGTCCCCGCAAAGCCCCCCGCCGAAACTAAGGCTGGCGGTCAGGCTCAGATGGAGTCGACCACCATTCGAGTCGACGTCAAAAAGGTGGATCAACTCATCAACCTAGTGGGCGAACTGGTCATTACCCAGGCGATGTTGGCGCAAAACAGCAGGGGACTAGATGCAGGCGCCTACCAGCAGTTGCTGGCGGGACTTGCAGATCTAGACCGCAACACCCGAGACCTTCAAGAATCGGTGATGTCGATTCGGATGATTCCAATGTCGATAGTGTTCAGCCGATTTCCGAGGATGCTTCGTGACTTGGCCAACAGACTTGGGAAGAAAGTGGAGTTGGTGACTCTTGGCGAGGCAACTGAACTCGACAAAGGGTTGGTCGAAAAAATCACTGATCCGTTGACGCACTTGGTGCGCAATAGTTGTGACCACGGCATTGAAATGCCCGCAGATCGCCTGGCCAAAGGTAAATCCGAGCAGGGGACCATCACATTGGCGGCGTCTCATCAAGGCGGGTCCATTGTCATCGAGGTGAGAGATGACGGAAAAGGCCTCTCGCGCGAAAAGATTCTCAGCAAGGCGATTGAGCGCGGCTTGGAAGTGTCCGAGCAGATGACCGATGCGGAGGTCTGGCAACTGATATTCGCACCAGGGTTTTCCACCGCTGAGGAGGTCACTGATGTTTCGGGCCGTGGCGTCGGCATGGACGTAGTCAAGCGCAACATCGCTGCTTTGAACGGCTCTGTGGAAATCGATTCGGCCGAGGGCTACGGCATGAAGGTGTCGGTTCGCCTGCCGCTGACGTTGGCGATCATGGACGGAATGTCGGTGGGCGTGGGCGAGGAGGTTTACATCCTTCCGCTGTCTTCCGTTATCGAGTCTTTCCAAGTGAATTCGGCCGATGTCAGTACGGTTGCACAAGGCTCGCAACTGGTCAAAGTCCGTGACGAATATATGCCTGTCATTGCTTTGGAAAAAATATTCCAAGTGCCCAGATTCGACCTCGACAAGTCGAGCAACATTATGGTGGTGGTTGAAGCAGATGGAAGCCGTGTCGCACTGTTGGTGGATGAACTGCTAGGCCAGCACCAGGTTGTGGTCAAAAATCTTGAAACAAATTATCGCAAGGTTCCGAATGTTTCTGGTGCCACCATCCTCGGCGATGGTACCGTCGCCTTGATTCTGGATACCGGCGGTCTCGTTCGCCGCGCGCGCCATTGACGAATACAAGGTGAAAAACATTTCGCCTTCACGAAAGGAAGCACCATGAATGTAGTTGGCAAAACTTCAGATGCTGCATTGGCAGGAGCCCGTGAATATCTTACTTTTCGACTTGGGCAAGAAGAATACGGGATCGATATTCTGAAAGTTCAGGAGATTCGGGGATATGAATCCCCAACACGAATCGCCAATGCACCGAATTTCATTAAGGGCGTGGTGAACCTACGTGGCACGATCGTTCCGATTGTTGACATGCGCTTGAAGTTCAATTGCGCGCAGGCGGACTACAACAGTTTCACCGTTGTGATCATCTTGAATCTACGTCATCGCGTGGTAGGCGTTGTGGTCGACTCGGTAAGCGATGTTATGGAACTGACGTCAGAAAGTATTCGGACCGCTCCTGATATTGAGAGTGCGATCGATAACAGTTGCATACTAGGTTTGGGGTCTGTTGGTGAAAGGATGTTGATTTTGCTGGACATCGAGAAATTGATGTCGGGCGTTGATATGGGATTGGCCACTACGAGTGAATAGTGTCTTCTGGAATTTTTTTAGGGGCTGGATTGATGCCTGCGGTTTGGAATTTTCAAGTTTTTGCCCTAACAAATTGACTGACAAGTATTGGACTTTTTGCATGGTCCTGATTCCCAATACCTGCAGGAAAGTGTGTGACGTCCATGACTGACGTTTCTTACGCCACCTCCCAATCTTCTTCAGGGCCCCTTGAGCAAGGTCGAGAGTTTGTCTGGACTAACGCAGACTTCGTAAAAGTTCAGTCTTTGATTTATCAGCGTGCCGGTATAAGCCTGCACGATGGTAAGCATGCAATGGTATACAGTCGTCTTTCTAGGCGGTTGCGTGAGACTGGACATTCGAGTTTTCACGACTATTTGGCTTGGCTTAGCAGCAACGATGGCCCGGAATGGCAAGAGTTCGTGAATGCCCTGACGACAAATCTCACGGCATTTTTTCGTGAGCAGCATCACTTCGAAATCTTCGGATCACTACTGCTCAGCAAGCCAGCCAACAGTTGGCGGGTCTGGTGCAATGCTGCTTCAACAGGAGAAGAGCCTTATTCGATTGTCATGACCGCTTTTGAATCTCTTGGTAACAACGCGGCTTTTAAACTGGTGGCAAGTGACATTGACTCGCGCGTGCTCGCTACGGCAGCGAACGGTGTTTATCGGCTTGATAATCTGAAGGGATTGACGCCCGAGCGCCTGCATAACTTTTTCCTTAAAGGAAGGGGCTCAAATGCAGGCATGGCTCGTGTTAAGCCTGAATTGCGTAAGGCAATTGAATTTATGAGTGTCAACCTCATTCGTGATGATTGGCCTTTCAAGGAGCCCTTTGACGTGATCTTTTGTCGAAATGTGATGATTTATTTCGACGCTCCCACTCAGCGCCGTGTCCTCGAGAGGATTCATACTGTGCTGAAGCCAGGCGGTGTGCTTTTTGTTGGCCATGCTGAGAATTTCAGCGAGTCGAAAGATTTATTTACCTTACGCGGTAAGACGGTTTACGAACGCCGTTAAACTATGCCCTTGATGCTCTCTTAATAGTTGCCATGACCAATATTACTACCGGATTTTCTTCTGCGTCCGGCGCCGGTGGCACTGGCACCAGTGAGCGTCGCAGAGCCCCACGTATCGCTCCGCTTAGTTCAGACATCTACTCATATAGTAAAGGCCCAGCTCGTGAATCTTCCCTGGCTGAGCTTAAAGCGAAACAGCGCAAGTCTGGTGAAGCGTCTTTCTTCTATCACGATCACCATTTCCAGCACAACGCGGTGAAGGTTCTGCCTGGTGAATATTTTGTTGCAGACGAGAACATGGTCATCATGACTGTGCTGGGATCCTGTATCGCTGCCTGTTTGTGGGATAGTCGCGTCCGAGTCGGCGGGATGAATCATTTCATGCTCCCTGATGGAGATCTTGCGGACGCGTCGGGTCGATATGGTTCTTATGCAATGGAACTATTGATCAACGAAATGCTGAAGCTCGGAGCCCGTCGCGAGACCATGCAAGCTAAGATCTTTGGTGGCGCTCAGGTGATGGCAAATTTCACAACCATGAATGTGGGCGAGCGTAATACGAACTTTGTGCTGAACTACTTGAATACTGAGCGGATTCCAATTGTTTCTGATGATGTGCTGGACATCTACCCGCGGAAGGTTGTATTTTTTCCCGTTACCGGAAGAGCAATGGTGAAGCGCTTAGCGCACGCTCATCCAGAGACGCTAGTTGCGCAGGAGTCGCAGGGAAATGCCGCTACGGTCGCCAAGTCAACGTCAGGTGGCTCGGTCGATCTGTTTTGAAGAGGTTTAGTTGATGAGCAGGAAAATCCGCGTGGTGGTCGTGGACGACTCAGCGCTGGTACGCAGTTTGTTGGCGGAAATCATCAATCGTCAGCGCGACATGGAGTGTGTTGGCACGGCGAACGATCCGTTGGTTGCACGAGAGATGATTCGTGAACTCGACCCGAATGTGATCACCCTGGACGTGGAGATGCCGCGTATGGATGGCATAGACTTCTTGGGTCGGCTGATGCGCTTGCGGCCTACGCCTGTGGTCATGATCTCAACGCTGACTGAGCGTGGAGCGGAAGTGACCATGCGGGCATTGGAGTTGGGGGCGGTCGACTTTGTCGCTAAACCTCGAGTTGGTCTCGCAGCCGGTCTCAATGAGTTGGCGTCCGAGATCGTCGACAAAATCCGCATCGCAGCGGTTGCACGGGTTCGCCGTGCTCCCGCCCGCGAGACAACTGGGGCTGCTTCCAGTGCGGCCCAGGCGCCGGGGGTGCCGACATCGCGGGCATTGCTTGGTAGCGTTTCAACCGAAAAGCTGATCTGCATTGGGGCTTCCACCGGAGGGACCGAAGCCATCAAGGAGGTGTTGATTCAGATGCCAGCCGACTCGCCTGCAATCGTGATAACTCAACATATGCCGCCGGGGTTCACGACCAGCTTCGCCGCTAGGCTCAACGGTCTATGTCAGATTACCGTGAAGGAGGCTATCAATGGAGAGCGGATCATACCGGGGCACGCGTATATCGCCCCAGGTGGCACGCAGTTCCAAGTGACGCGCAGCGGTGCAAATTACGTTGCCGTGGTTGACGACGGTCCCGCAGTCAACCGGCACAAACCTTCGGTCGAAGTACTCTTCAAATCCGCAGCGGCGGTCGTAGGGCGAAATGCCTTTGGAATCATGTTGACCGGAATGGGTAACGACGGAGCGGCCGCGATGCGAGAGATGAAGGACGCTGGCAGCTACAACTACGTGCAAGACGAGGCGACTTGTGTTGTGTTTGGCATGCCGAGGGAGGCTATCGCACACGGCGCAGCCGATGAGGTTCTTCCTTTGGGGCAGATCGCGCCGGCTCTGATTGCCAAACTTCGGGGTAGCCCTGATCGGGTCCATCACCGTATTTGATGGGCGTTGCGTCATGTCCGGTAGATGCGCTCGCAATTCACTTTGTGGGCGGCAGCGCATCCGTTTCGTTGGGTAACAGTCTATGAGTCCGTAAGGATGCTCCAGCGCTCAAGTGCAGTCATTAGTTCTTCCTCAATTGCAGCTATCCGCACCGTTATCCGTGCTCCCTCGCTCGGGTTATCGCGGAAGATGTTTCCCTCGGCCAAGGATTTTTGCAGCGCGGCCTGCTCATCTTCGAGTTGCTTGATTTCCGCAGGAAGTTGGTCAAGCTCTCGTTGCTCCTTGTAGCTGAGCTTTCTTTTGTGCGTCTTGCTTGCTGCAACTTCCATCTTGGCTTGAGATGATAAGGACTCTTCGGATGAGCCCGGGGCTAGGTCCTTTAATCTGGGCTGGTGATCAGGCTCGCGGTTGCTGGCTGCGCGAGCCCGCTTGGACTGCTCAAGCCAGTCCACAACCCCTCCTTCATACTCTCTCCAGAGCCCATCACCTTCGAATGCGATGGTGCTTGTGACCACGTTGTCAAGAAACGTGCGGTCGTGGCTCACAAGAAAGACGGTACCGTCATACGAATCTAGCAATTCCTCGAGCAGATCCAGCGTGTTGATGTCTAGGTCATTCGTTGGTTCGTCCAGAACGAGCACGTTGGCCGGCCGGGCGAAAAGTCGCGCAAGGAAAAGACGGTTTCTCTCGCCGCCCGACAATGAGCTCACTGGGGAGTGCGCGCGAGCAGGGGAGAACAAGAAGTCCGACAGGTAGCTTCGGACATGCTTTCGCTGACCTCCGATTTCGATCCATTCACTGCCTGGGCTGATAAATTCTTCCAGGGTTGCGTCCGAGTCGATCGCCTCTCGCATCTGATCGAAATACGCAATCTGCAAGTTGGCCCCCTGCCGTATGGTTCCCGAATCCGGCGCAAGCTGACCCAAAATCATTTTGAGCAGCGTACTTTTGCCAGAGCCATTGGGCCCTATCAGGCCGACCTTGTCGCCGCGAAGAATCGTGCCCGAAAAGCCGCGGACGATCGTCTTTGCCCCGAATGCCTTGGTCACCGATTCGAGTTCCGCGATGATTTTTCCCTGATATCCGTTGATTCCGCCGGTGGATACATCCATCCGGACGCTACCGATGACGCCTCGCCGCGCCTCTCTGCGGGCGCGAAGCTGTTCAAGCCTCGCAATTCTGCTTTGACTGCGGGTTCGACGCGCCTCTACCCCTTTTCGAACCCACACCTCTTCCTGAGCGAGAAGTTTGTCGGCCTTTGCGGCGATGACGGTCTCGTGAGCAAGTTGATCCTCTTTTTGTTGTAGGTACTGAGCAAAATTTCCCGGAAAAGACCTCAAGGCTCCCCGATCCAGTTCGACGATCCTGGTAGCGACCCGGTCAAGAAACGCTCGATCATGCGTAATGGTGACGACGCTGCCGCCAAAGTTGAGCAACAACTCCTCCAGCCATCCTATGGACTCTAGATCAAGGTGGTTGGTGGGCTCGTCAAGAAGCAAGACATCAGGCCGTGCCACAAGCGCTTGCGCAAGCGCCACCCGCTTTTTTGTTCCACCAGAGAGGTCCCCAACCATTGCGTCTGCTGTCAGGTGAAGTCGCTCGAGCGTTTCGTCAACGCGTTGCTCCCAGTTCCAGGCATCAAAAGCCTCGATCTCCGTTTGCAATGCGTTCAGGTCAAGCCCGTCCTTGCCGGAGAGGTACAAGTCGCGGAGTGCTTTCACCCGCTCCAGCCCTTGCGATACGGCGCTGAACACCGACTCCGATGGATCCAGGAGAGGTTCTTGGGATACGTGGGAAATGCGCATGTTCTGTTGAATGTGCAGCGCTCCTTCATCGGCTTTTGCCATCCCGCCGAGAATCTTGAGCAGGGACGACTTGCCCGTTCCGTTCCGACCGATGAGTCCCACGCGCTCCCCGGCCTCGAGAAAAAAGCTAGCCCGGTCGAGGAGTGCAACATGCCCGAATGCAAGTTGCGCATTGATAAGTGTGATGATTGCCATTCCTCATTATTCCCCACCCGTCTGACGCCGACGCTTGCGCCGCGCGCCGCGATCGAGCGCCCGCGACAACCAGACAGCCTAACGACTGTCGCAACTTTGTGTTGCTGTGGGGCAGCGCCACCGTGGAATACTTCGCCCCCTCTAGGGCCTGTTCACACCATTTCTGACACTGGTGAAAATAGTGTGAACAGGCCCAAGACCCCGACGTGCTGGGTCTTGGGGTAGCACGCGGCGGTGATGGGCGCGCGAGCACGCTGTACGCCGCGGCTCTGGGCGAGCTGGTGCTCAAAAAGTCTGCGCTCGATTGCAGCGGAGTAAAAAACCGGTGTAGAATTTGAGGCTTCGCTCCTGAGAGCTAACGACCTGGTTGGGGCGTGCCGGTGA
>JBKCTS010000520.1:0-4001 GCA_046318695.1 Acidovorax sp. | reverse complement strand
GTGCTGCAGGACGCCACCAAGACCGAAATCAAGGCCGCTGTGGAATTGATGTTCAAGGTCGAGGTCAAGGGCGTTTCTGTGGTGAATACCAAGGGCAAGACCAAGCGTTTTGGCAAGACCATTGGCCGTCGCGACAACGTTCGCAAGGCTTATGTCACGCTGCAACCAGGTCAAGAGCTGAACCTGTCTGGGGAGGGTGCGTAATCGTGGCTGTCAGCCAGCTCAAACCGACAGCCCCAGGCCGTCGTGGCGTGGTGAAAGTCACCCGTGACCACCTCCACAAAGGTGAAGGTTACGCGCCCTTGCAGGAACCCCAGCACCAGAAGTCGGGCCGTAACAACAACGGTCACATCACAACTCGCCACAAGGGCGGTGGTCACAAGCACCACTACCGTGTGGTGGACTTCAAGCGCAACAAGGACGGTATCCCGGCCAAGGTTGAGCGCATTGAGTACGACCCCAACCGTACGGCCCACATCGCTCTGGTGTGCTATGCCGATGGCGAGCGCCGCTACATCATCGCTCCCCGCAACCTGGAAGTGGGCGCAACCCTGCTGTCCGGTTCGGAAGCCCCGATCCGCGCTGGCAACACGCTGCCCATCCGCAACATCCCCGTGGGTTCGACCATTCACTGCATCGAGCTCAAGCCCGGTGCTGGTGCACAGATCGCGCGCTCGGCCGGTGCTTCGGCCACGCTGCTGGCGCGCGAAGGCGTCTACGCTCAGGTGCGCATGCGCTCCGGCGAAGTGCGCAAGATCCACATCGAATGCCGCGCCACCATTGGCGAAGTGGCCAACGAAGAGCACAGCCTGCGCCAACTGGGCAAGGCCGGTGTCAAGCGCTGGATGGGTATTCGCCCCACGGTTCGCGGCGTGGCCATGAACCCGGTGGATCACCCGCACGGTGGTGGCGAAGGCCGCACCGGCGAAGGCCGCCATGCAGTCGATCCTTGGGGCAATCTGACCAAGGGTTATCGCACCCGTAACAACAAGCGCACACAGATCATGATCGTGTCGCGTCGCAAGAAGTAAGGGGTAACAGATGACTCGCTCTCTTAAAAAGGGTCCATTTGTTGACCATCACTTGCTGGCCAAGGTCGAAAAGGCCGTAGCCACCAAGGACAAGAAACCAGTCAAGACCTGGTCGCGCCGCTCCATGGTTCTGCCCGAGGTCATCGGTCTGACCATTGCCGTGCACAACGGCAAGCAGCACGTACCTGTCTACGTTACCGACCAGATGGTGGGCCACAAGCTGGGCGAATTCGCCCTGACGCGCACCTTCAAGGGTCACCCCGCTGACAAAAAAGCGAAGAAGTAAGGAACGACCATGTCTGAAACACGTGCAGTCCTCCGGGGCGTCCGTCTGTCGGTCGATAAAGGCCGTCTGGTCGCTGATCTGATCCGCGGCAAAAAGGTGGACCAGGCTCTGAACATCCTGACATTCACGCAGAAAAAAGCTGCGGGCATCGTCAAGAAGGTTCTGGAGTCGGCCATCGCCAATGCCGAACACAACGATGGCGCTGACATCGACGAACTGAAGGTCAAGACCATCTACGTCGAACAAGGCACCACGCTCAAGCGCTTTACCGCGCGCGCCAAAGGCCGCGGCAACCGCATCAGCAAGCCCACGTGCCATGTGTACGTGACGGTTGGCAACTAAAGGCTCGGGAAGACTATGGGACAAAAAATCCATCCTAACGGCTTCCGCCTTGCGGTCAGCCGCAACTGGTCCAGCCGTTGGTACGCCAGCAACCGCGATTTCGCGGGCATGCTGGCCGAAGACATCAAGGTGCGCGAGTACCTCAAGGCCAAGCTCAAGAACGCCGCCGTGTCGCGCATCCTGATCGAGCGTCCTGCCAAGAACGCGCGCATCACGATCTACTCGGCACGTCCTGGTGTCGTGATCGGCAAGAAGGGCGAAGACATCGAGAACCTCAAAAAGGACCTCGCTGCCCGCCTGGGCGTGCCTGTCGCAGTCAACATCGAAGAAGTGCGCAAGCCCGAAATCGATGCCAAGCTGATCGCCGACAGCATCACGCAGCAGCTCGAAAAGCGCATCATGTTCCGCCGCGCCATGAAGCGCGCCATGCAAAACGCCATGCGTCTGGGTGCCCAGGGCATCAAGATCATGTCGTCTGGCCGTCTGAACGGTATCGAAATCGCCCGTTGCGAGTGGTACCGCGAAGGCCGCGTGCCACTTCATACGCTGCGCGCTGACATCGACTACGGCACCTCTGAAGCCAAGACCACCTATGGTGTGATTGGCGTCAAGGTCTGGGTCTACAAGGGTGACACGCTGGGCCGCAATGACCTGCCCGCCGTGGAAACCCCTCGCCCCGACGAAGAGCGCCGCCCACGTGGCCCCCGCCGTGATGGCCGCCCAGGTGGCGATCGTCCGGGCGCAGGCCGCGGAGCCCCACGTCGTGCGGTCGGTGGCAACACCGCACCGGCCGACGGCCGCGACAAGCCAGCGGAAGCTGGTGGCGCTGATAACACCGCCGTTAAGCGCGTACGCAAAGTCGCCGCGCCCGCTACAGCAGCGGACGGTAAAGGAGAATAACTATGCTGCAACCTGCTCGCCGCAAATACCGCAAGGAGCAAAAAGGCCGTAACACCGGCGTCGCAACGCGGGGTGCCTCCGTTGCGTTCGGTGATTTTGGTCTCAAGTGCACCGATCGTGGCCGTCTGACGGCCCGCCAGATCGAAGCTGCACGCCGTGCGATTTCCCGTCACGTCAAGCGTGGCGGCCGCATCTGGATCCGCGTGTTCCCGGACAAGCCCATCTCTACCAAGCCCGCAGAAGTGCGTATGGGTAACGGTAAGGGCAACCCCGAGTACTACGTGGCCGAAATCCAGCCCGGCAAGATCGTGTTCGAAATCGTCGGCGTGCCCGAAGAACTGGCCCGTGAAGCGTTCCGCCTGGCTGCTGCCAAGCTGCCGCTGCGCACCACGTTCGTCAGCCGTCACCTTGGCTCGTAATTCAGGAGACACAGCAATGAAGACGACTGAACTGCGCCAAAAAGACGTTGCCGGCATCGAAGCCGAAATCAAGTCTCTGCAAAAGGCCCACTTTGGCCTGCGCATGCAAAAGGCTACGCAGCAGCTGGGTAACACCAACACGCTGCGCACCACCCGCCGCGACATCGCTCGCGCCAAGACCATTCTTGCTGAAAAGCAAGCCGCCAAGTAAGGAGCCCACATGACGGAAGCTAAAAAATCCCTCAAGCGCACCTTGGTTGGCAAGGTGGTCAGCGACAAGCGTCAAAAGACCGTGACCGTGCTGGTCGAGCGCCGTGTGAAGCACGAGCTCTACGGCAAGATCGTCGCGAAGTCGAGCAAGTACCACGCCCATGATGAAAAGGGTGAGTACAAGCTGGGCGACGTGATCGAGATTACCGAAAGCCGCCCGCTGTCGAAGACCAAGAACTGGGTCGCTTCGCGCCTGGTTCAAAAGGCGGGTCTGCTCTAAGCAGCGACCTGACCCCAGGCAGGCGGCCATACCGCCTGTGGCGAGACGGGTTACCCCTTTGCCATCAAGTTGATACAAAACGACCCACAATGTGGGTCGTTTTGCTTTGTGACCGCTCCATCGTTTCGCCGCGGCGTTCCAGAGCGCTGCGAAAGCGGAACGTTTGGGCGGCAGTTGCGTGCCGGGCCGTGCGCCTGCGGCTTTCGCGCAGATGGCCGGCCCAAAATACGAACCTCCGTTGATACCCCCCAATCATTTTCAAAGGACACAGCCATGATCAAAGTCGGTGACACCCTCCCAGCCAGCACCCTGATGGAGTATTCCGAAGTCGAGGGCGAAGGTTGCAGCATCGGCCCCAACCCGGTCCCCGTGGACAAGGTTGCAGCAGGCAAGACCATTGCGCTGTTTGCTCTGCCCGGCGCTTTCACACCCACCTGCTCGGCAAAGCACGTGCCCGGCTACGTCGAGAAGGCGGCCGAGTTCAAGGCCGCAGGTGTGGATGAAATCTGGTGCGTGAGCGTGAACGATGCCTT
>JBKCTS010000519.1:0-8476 GCA_046318695.1 Acidovorax sp. | reverse complement strand
GCGCGAAGGCCGCATCGCTGCCGCGGGCCTGGATGTGTATGAAAGCGAGCCCGCGCCCCCGGCTGAGCTGCTGGACCTGGATAACGTGGTGCTCACGCCCCATGTGGCGGGCTGGTCGCCCGAGGCGGTGCAACACTCGGTAGACCGCTTCCTGGACAACGCGCGCCGCCATCTGGCGGGCGAGGTGCCGGTGAGCATCGTCTAGTTTTCTCTTCAAAAACACATATCGCGCTATCTCCATAAGCCTTTAAGGCTATCAAAATAGGAGCATTTGATGTCCATGGACTTGAGCGCCCTGCAACAACGCCTGCGCAGCTTTGCCGCCGAGCGCCAGTGGCAGCCGTTTCACACGCCCAAGAACCTTGCGATGGCGCTGATGGTCGAGGCCGCTGAGCTGGCCGAGATCTTCCAGTGGATGACCCCCGAGCAGTCCCTGGCCGTGCGCGACGACCCGGCCCTGAAGGAGCCGATCGCCGACGAGGTGGCCGATGTGCTGCTGTACCTGCTGCAACTGGCGGACCATACGGGGGTGGACCTTCATGCAGCGGTTGAGAGCAAGCTGGTCAAAAACGCTGCCAAGCATCCTGTGCCCGGGGCTGTGCCTGCGGTTTAGCGCTTTCTCGGGACGGCATCTCGGTGCGCACGCCCCGGACCCGTTGCGCCAAAGCTGACAGTTGCCTGAACGCAGCGGTTCGTCAGGCTGGGGGCTGTGTAAACCCTGATGCCAACACCAAACACGCGGCCCCCGCCATGCGGATAATGAAGCGATGGAAACCAAGTGGCTTGAGGATTTTGTCAGTCTCGCGGAAACGCGCAGCTTCAGCCGGTCCGCGCAGCTACGCCACGTCACGCAGCCCGCATTTTCGCGACGCATCCAGGCCCTGGAAGCCTGGGCTGGCACGGACCTGGTCGACCGCAGTTCTTACCCCACGCGACTGACGCCCGCTGGAAAGACCCTCTACGATCAGGCCCTCGAGATGCTGCAGGCGCTGCAGACCACGCGCGCCATGCTGCGTGCCCACACCAGCGCAGGCAAGGACATGATCGAGTTCGCCGTGCCGCACACCCTGGCGTTCACGTTTTTTCCGGCCTGGGTTTCCAGTCTGCACGACAAGTTTGGCCCGTTCAAGAGCAGGCTCATCGCACTGAACGTTCACGATGCCGTGATGCGACTGGTGGAGGGCGGCTGTGACCTTTTGATCGCTTATCACCACCCCTCCCAGCCCTTTCAGCTCGACGCCGATCGGTATGAAATGGTCAGCCTGGGCCAGGAGGTGATCTCACCCTACAGCAAACCAGACGCCGACGGCCAGCCGATGCACCGATTGCCGGGGCGCGCTGCCCATCCGCTGCCCTACCTGGGCTACGCACCGGGTGCCTACCTGGGCCGGGTGACGGAGCTCATCCTGAAAGAAGCAGGTACGCCCATTCACCTGGAGCGCGTGTATGAAACCGACATGGCCGAGGGCCTCAAGGCCATGGCGCTTGAGGGGCATGGGGTGGCGTTTTTGCCGCACAGTGCCGTCAAAAAGGAGTTGCGTTCCCGTCGCCTGGTCAGCGCAGCGCCCGCCGAGTCCGGTTCCCTGCAGATGACCATGGATGTGCGCGCCTATCGTGAGAAGCCTTCCGGCAAAGACTCGCCCAAAGGCACTGCCCAGGCGCTCTGGAATTACCTACAGTCCGAAGCAGTTCCATGCCTAGGGTAACTACTGATATAAATACTTTGCATAGTTGCGCGCCCAAACGGCATTGGAGTTTCTCTGAGACGACACGTACAGTAGTGGGTTTTACGTATTCGTGCTTGTGCTAATCGCATCGCACTGCAACGATGGCATAAATTTTGCATAGCGGTTTCTATTTGTCCACCGAGGGTTCGTATGAACATTTTGTCAACCCGATTGGGCCAAGGCCTTGTGGCCCTGTGCTGCTTGCTTGCGCTTCCCGTTCAGGCTTCGGTTTTGGAGCGTATACGCTCCGGTGGCAAGTTGGTGATCGCGCATCGCGAGTCGTCAGTGCCATTTTCGTATGTGGATGCGACGTCGGGCAAGCCCATCGGTTATGCCGTGGACCTGTGCCTGCACCTGGCCGACGTGTTGCGCAAAAAGACGGGCAAAAAGGACATGGAGGTGGAGTTCCTGGCGGTCACTCCTGCCAACCGGATCGCCATGGTTGAGCAGGGCAAGGCCGATCTCGAATGCGGATCGACCACCAACAATGCAGAGCGTCGGCAAAAGGTGGCGTTCACCATCCCCCACTTCATCACGGGTGCCCGCCTGCTGGTCAAGGCGTCCAGTTCGATCGATCGGATGGAAGACCTCAACGGAAAAAAGCTCGTCTCGACCAAAGGCACGACGCCGCTGAAAGCAGCCGATCAGGCCAATCGCGAACGGCTGATGGGCATCACCATCCTGGAGGCACCGGACCATGCCCGGGCGCTGGACATGGTTGAGAAGGGTGAGGCCGATGCCTTCGTGATGGATGACGTGTTGCTGTATGGCCTGGCCGCTGGCCGTCCAGACCCCAAGGCACTGAAGGTGGTGGGCCGCTTCATCACCACCGAGCCGCTGGCCATCATGCTTCCCAAGAATGATCCCGAGTTCAAAAAAATGATCGACGACGAGATGCGCCGTCTGATCACCAGCCGAGAGATCTATGCGATCTACGACAAGTGGTTCATGAAACCCATTGCGCCCAAGAACACCGTGCTGAACCTTCCGGTCAGCTATCTGCTGCGCGACTTCTGGAAATACCCTACCGATCAGGTTCCGTTCTGAGTTGACAATCCCCTGCTCGGGTCCCCTGTCTAAGGCTCTTGCCCGCTTGCCTGCTTGCCAGCGCGGCAGGCGAGTTCCTGGATCCCCCCCCTCTGTTCCTATCTGTTATCAAACAAGGAGATACCGATGAAGAAGCATTTGCTGGCGGTTGCAGTGACCGCCCTGGCCGCAGGTAGTGCATTCGCACAAGCCACCGATACCCTGGCCAAAATCAAGGCCTCGGGCAGCGTGACGCTTGGCGTGCGTGAATCGTCGGGCCTCTCGTACACCTTGGGCAACGGCAAGTTCGTGGGTTTCCACACTGAAATGGGCGAGATCGTCCTGGCGGACATCCAAAAGCAGCTCGGCCTGGCCAAGCTGGAAGTCAAGTACCAGCCCGTCACGTCGGCAAACCGTATTCCGCTGGTGACCAACGGCACGGTGGATCTGGAGTGCGGCTCGACCACCAACAATGCCACCCGTCAAAAGGACGTGGCGTTTGCCGTGACCACCTTCGTGGAAGAAGTGCGCATTGCCACCAAGGCCAATTCGGGCATCACTTCGATCAAGGATTTGAACGGCAAGTCCGTGGCTACCACGACGGGCACCACATCGGTGCAAACGCTGCGCAAGCTCGAGCGTGCGGGCGGCGTGGATTTCAAGGAAGTGCTCGGCAAGGACCATGCCGACAGCTTCCTGCTTTTGGAAACCGGCCGTGCCGACGCCTTCGTGATGGACGGCTCCATCCTGGCAGCCAATATTTCCAAGTCCAAGAATCCTGCCGAATACAAGATCGTCGGTGAAGTCCTGAACGTTGAACCCATTGCCTGCATGCTGCGCAAGGACGATCCGGCGTTCAAGAAGGCAGTGGACGATTCCATCAAGCGCCAGATCGCCGATGGTTCGCTGGCCAAGCTGTACGACAAGTGGTTCATGCAGCCTGTGCCTCCGGCCAACATGAGGATCGGCCTGCCGATGTCTGACGCCACCAAGGCTGCCTGGGCTGCGCCTAACGACAAGCCTATGGAAGACTACGCAAAGAAATAAGCGGGTGATCGGTTGCGCCCCTTCGGCCGAATGGTTCGAAGGGGCTTTTTTGTTGGGCTCGCAAGGGGTTGCGTCCCGCGGTATTCGAAAAATTGAAGGGGTGCTCCTATGAGTTGGGAATGGCAGGTGTTCTGCCAGGACACCATGGACAGGGATATCGTGCAAAGCTGCTTTGGCAAGGGCGGCGACATCACGTACCTGGACTGGATGCTGTCGGCCTGGGGCTGGACGGTGTCCGTATCGGTGCTGGCGTTGTTGCTGGCGTTGTTGTTGGGCTCGTTGATTGGAACGCTTCGTACGTTGCAGGACAGGCCGCTGATCGTGCGGCTGGGCAACGCGTGGGTTGAGCTGTTTCGCAACATTCCCCTGCTTGTTCAGATTTTTCTTTGGTACCACGTGCTGCCCAGCTTGTTCCCAGTGCTGCGCGGCGTGCCTGGCTTCGTGCTCGTGGTGCTGGCGCTCGGGTTTTTCACGTCTGCGCGTATTGCAGAGCAGGTGCGTTCGGGCATCCAGGCGCTGCCGCGTGGGCAGCGTTACGCCGGTATGGCGATGGGGTTCACGACCTTCCAAACCTACCGCTATGTGCTGCTGCCCATGGCGTTTCGCATCATCATTCCGCCACTGACCAGCGAGACGATGAACATTTTCAAGAACTCGTCCGTGGCGTTTGCCGTGTCGGTGGCCGAACTCACCATGTTCGCCATGCAGGCACAGGAAGAAACCTCGCGTGGTATCGAGGTCTATCTGGCGGTGACCGGGCTGTACATCGTCTCGGCCTTCGCCATCAACCGCATCATGGCCTTCATTGAAAAGCGCGCCCGCATCCCGGGCATGGCCCTGGCCAGCGCTGGCGGGGGAGGTCACTGAGATGAATCTCGATTTTTCGTTCTACACCTGGGATCTGATCAAAAACTTCGTGCTCAACGGGCTGTACTTCAGCCTGGTCCTCACGCTGGTGGCAACCTTGGGCGGTGTGTTGTTCGGCACGGTGCTGGCGCTCATGCGCCTGTCGGGCAAAAAATGGCTCGCAGCCCCTGCCACCGTGTATGTCAACGGCATGCGCAGCATTCCGCTGGTGATGGTGATTCTGTGGTTCTTCCTCCTGGTGCCCGCCATCATTGGCCGGCCCATCGGGGCCGAAATGTCAGCGGTCATCACCTTCATTGCGTTCGAGGCCGCGTACTTCAGTGAAATCATGCGCGCCGGTATCCAGTCCATTCCCAAGGGCCAGGTGTATGCCGGCCAGGCGCTGGGCATGACGTACAGCCAGAACATGAAGCTGGTGGTGTTGCCACAGGCTTTCCGCAACATGCTGCCGGTGCTGCTCACGCAGACCATCATCCTGTTTCAGGATACGTCGCTGGTCTACGCCATCGGTGCCTACGACATGCTCAAAGGCTTTGAAGTGGCGGGCAAGAACTTTGGCCGCCCCATCGAGGCCTATCTGGCCGCAGCAGTGCTGTACTTTGTGATGTGCTTTGCGCTGTCCTGGATGGTCAAGCGTCTGCACCAGAAGATCGCGATCATTCGCTGACGCTGGGGCTACTGGCTCAAGAGATTGGATTGAGGAATAACAAATGATCGAACTCAAAAACGTATCCAAGTGGTATGGCCCCGTGCAGGTGCTCAATGAATGCACGGCCAGCATCCAGAAGGGTGAAGTGGTGGTGGTGTGCGGGCCCTCGGGTTCGGGCAAGTCAACGCTGATCAAGACCATCAACGCGCTCGAGCCCTTCCAGAAAGGTGAGATCACGGTCGACGGCGTGAAACTGCATGACCCCAACACCAATTTGCCCAAACTTCGTAGCCGCGTGGGCATGGTGTTCCAGCACTTCGAACTGTTCCCGCACCTGTCGGTGACGGACAACCTGACCATCGCGCAGATCAAGGTGCTGGGTCGCAGCCCTGACGACGCCAAGAAGCGCGGCCTGAAGATGCTCGAGCGCGTGGGCCTGATGGCGCACAAGGACAAGTTCCCCGGCCAGCTCTCCGGCGGCCAGCAGCAGCGCGTGGCGATTGCCCGAGCGCTGTCGATGGACCCCATCGTGATGCTGTTCGATGAACCCACGTCGGCGCTCGACCCCGAAATGGTGGGCGAAGTGCTGGACGTGATGGTGGGTCTGGCCAACGAAGGCATGACCATGATGTGCGTGACCCACGAAATGGGCTTTGCCCGCAAGGTGAGCAACCGCGTGATCTTTATGGACGTGGGTGGCAAGATCCTGGAAGACTGCTCCAAGGAAGACTTCTTCAACAACCCGGATGCCCGCCAGCCGCGCACCAAGGATTTCCTGAACAAGATCCTGCAGCATTGACGCTGCCCCCTGAGTCGCCTGCGGCGCCTTCCCCCACGGGGGACGCTGCCAGCGCGGCGGGGCGGCCCTTGCGCGGCTGCCTTTGGCATGGGCCACGCCGGTTCCAACCGCCGTGAGCCCGGCTGGGCCAGCCCCACACTCGGATCCGAGCAAAGCGCCCTCAGCGGGCGTTCTTTCTTTGGGGCTGGCGGGGCCACTGGTATCGGTCAACGCAAGGCCCAGCCCGACAACCCGGGCCGCGTCCTCGGCTTTTTTGCTCCCAACGTGCCTGTAGCGCTTATCCCGCAGCTTCTGGGTGCTATGAAAATAGAAGCATCCAGCGCAATGGGACAATGCGGCCCATGACCGCCGCAACTTCCACCCCCATCGACGCCCTCACCATCACCCGCCCCGACGACTGGCACCTGCATGTGCGCGACGGCCAGGCGCTGAACACCGTGGTGCCGCACACCGCCGCCCAGTTTGGCCGGGCGATCATCATGCCCAACCTGCGCCCGCCCGTGACCACGGCCGAGCAGGCGCTGGCGTACAAGCAGCGCATCCTGGCTGCCGTGCCTGCGGGCCTGCAGTTCGAGCCGCTGATGACGCTGTACCTCACCGACAACCTGCCGCCCGAGGAGATTACCCGGGCCCACGCTGCGGGCGTCGTCGCCTGCAAGCTCTACCCCGCGGGTGCCACCACCAACAGCGATGCCGGCGTGACCGACCTGCGCAAGACCTACAAGACGCTGGATGCCATGCAAAAGGCAGGCCTGCTGCTGCTGGTGCACGGCGAAGTCACCAGCAGCGACATCGACCTGTTCGACCGCGAAGCCGCGTTCATCGACCAGCAGCTCATCCCGCTGCGGCGCGACTTCCCCGAGCTCAAGATCGTGTTTGAGCACATCACCACCAAGGACGCTGCCGACTACGTGCAGCAGGCCGACCGCTTTACCGCAGCCACCATCACCGCCCACCACCTGCTGTACAACCGCAACGCCATCTTCACCGGGGGCATCCGTCCGCATTACTACTGCCTGCCCGTGCTCAAGCGCGAAACGCACCGACTGGCGCTGGTGCAGGCGGCTACCAGCGGATCGGCCAAGTTCTTTCTGGGCACCGACAGCGCGCCGCACCCGGCCCACCTCAAGGAACATGCCACCGGCTGCGCGGGCTGCTACACCGCACATGCGGCCATCGAGATGTATGCCGAGGCGTTCGACAGCGTGGGCGCGCTCAACCAACTCGAGGGCTTTGCCAGCTTCCACGGCCCGGACTTCTACGGCCTGCCGCGCAACACCGGCTCCATCACCCTGCGCCGCGAATCGTGGACGCCGCCCGAGAGCTTTGCCTTTGGCGACGCAAGCCTCAAGCCCCTGCGCGCCGGTGAAGCGCTACCGTGGCGACTGTTGGCGTAACGCCCCTGAGCGCCATCGACTGGGGCGCGCCCTGGCTGGAGCCGTGGCGTGTGCTGGGCGAGCCGCTGGCGCAGCGGGCAGCAGCGGCAGAACCCTTTCACGCCGTGCTGCAGTCCGCTGCGGGGGCATACCTGCCGGTAGGGTTCGCGCCGCAGTCCGAGCTGCCCGCTGGCACGGCCTACGAGCAGCACATCTGGGACACCGGCCGCGTCCCCACGCGCGACAATCTGCACGACTTTTTCAATGGCCTGGTGTGGCTGCATTTCCCGCAGTCCAAGCGGCGGCTGAACCAGTTGCAGGCCCAGGCCCTCGCCGTCGATGGCGTGCAGGCGGTGCGCGGGCCACTTCGCGATGCGCTGACGGTGTTCGATGAAAACGGTGCTTTGCTCAGTGCCCCGCAGCCCTTGTGGGACGCCCTGCGCGCGCGGGACTGGCAACGGCTTTTCGTGCCCTTGCGGCCCCTGTGGGCGCAGGCCCGCCTGGTCCTGTTTGGCCATGCGCTCATGGAAAAGCTGGTTTGCCCACGAAAACCCATGGTTGCGCACGTTTTACAAGCGCCAGATGCTATCAATACCATAGCTAAATGGGATGAGTGGCTGTCCACGGCCATGCAGGCCGACGCCTGGGCTGACAAGCCCTTTGTGCCGCTGCCTGTGCTGGGCGTGCCCGGCTGGTGGCAGGCCAACGCTGACCCACGCTTTTATGACGATGCGCAGGTGTTTCGCCCGCCGCGAGCGTCGCGGGCGGACGCAGGCAGGTGATGGACAGGCCCTAATTCCCGTCAATTCCTGTGTGATACAGGCCCCACGCTGGTTTGCCCTACCATCACGCCCTGGAAACAGGTCTGGAGCCAGCGTGCCCCGCGTTGCCATCGGTGCAGCCGGGTGCTTGAAGGGCCGGATATGGCCCCAATCTCTGCCAGACCGACAGCGTGTTGTCGATGTTTACCCCACGGAGAACCTAT
>JBKCTS010000518.1:0-8013 GCA_046318695.1 Acidovorax sp. | reverse complement strand
TCATCTGCAGGTTGTTGGTGGTGGCCACACCCTGCTCGATGCGCACGTCACCCCGCACAAAGTCGAATGCGAACCCTTCGCTGAAGACATCGCGGAAATCGAGCGCCAGTCGCCGGGGCAGGGACTGCAGGCTGAGCACGCCCAGCAGCTTGGCCAGCCCCGGATCCGCCTTGAGGAACTGGCCCGACTCCACATTCAGGTTGATTTCGCCCGCCAAGGTGCGGTAGTCGGGACTGAAAGGCGCGCCTATCCAGGCCACCTGACCTTCCATGCGACCCTTGCCCCGTCGCACCACATCGGCCATGCCCATGCGCCCCAAAAGATCGCCCCAATCGCGGATATCCAGCTTGAAGTTGAGCACCGTCCGCCGCTGTGGCGGCTTGCTGGACGCCGCGCCAGCCGCCCCCGCGACCACGGCCCAGTTGCCACTGGCGGTGAGGCTGGCCTCGGGCGCCAGAATGTTGAGTCGCGTGAGGCGCCATTCGCGCTGGATGCCTTCGCCACCGCGGTTTTGGGCCTGGATCTCCACCCGCCCCAGTCGCTTGGCGCGCAGCTCGAAATCATCCACCACGATGTCCAGAGCGGGCAATGTGCTGGGCTGCTCATCGAGCAGCGCCTCAACCTGGTTGGCATCGCTTTGCGGCAGGCTGGCCCGTGAAAGGCGTGCATACAGCAACCCGCTGGGGTGATCGGCAGCCCCCGGTTGCCGGAACTCGATGAAGCCGCCAAGTTCTCTGGCATCCAGCGTGGCCCGCCATGTGCTGCCATCGCGCAGCGCGCCGGCCACCACGTTGTGCAACGTTCGCCCCTGCAGCGTGAGTTCGCGGGCGCGCAATGCCAGGGTGGTGGGCAGATAGTCCTGCGCGGCACTGCTCCGTTGGGCGCCCACCTCCGTCGGGCTGGCCGGGCTGCTGGCAGTGGCCTGGATCAGCACATCCTCCCATTGGTCAACATCGATCTTTCCCTGCTGGATGTTGGCAACCACGCCCTGTGCAGGAAGCGGCGCAGACTCACCCTCACCCAGCCCGACGCCGATGGCGCCACGCAGCACGCGCGCCTGCCCGTCCGACCGCTCGCGCACATAGGTGGCCGAGCCGATGGTGCCCAGGTCCAGCGTGATCTGGTCGC
This sequence comes from Acidovorax sp., assembly GCA_046318695.1. GTDB lineage: Bacteria > Pseudomonadota > Gammaproteobacteria > Burkholderiales > Burkholderiaceae_C > Acidovorax. Next base: position 6,885 of record JBKCTS010000518.1, on the reverse strand, counting down.
GCAGCGGCGGCAGGCCCGCGGTGTCCGCCGCCGCCGCGTGGGTCAGGCCCGTGAGTGACTCGCGCAGCACCTGGCTTTCAAAGCGCAGAGGCAGACTCGCGGCGGCTGCTTTGCCCAGCGGCGCCGGCAGTGCGAGCCCCATGCCCTGCAGCGAAGTGTTCACCTGGATTTCGGGCACGCCACGCCGGAAACCCAGGGTCAACGTGTACGGTGCGCTGCCGCTGGCGCGCCGTGCCAGCTGCGAAAGCAGGCCCAGCTGCGTGGCCTGCTGCAGGCCCTCGGCCGTGGCCGTGCCCTGGGCGCGCAATTGCACGGCCGATTCGCTGGCAGGAGCGTTGGGCGGCAGGGAGCGCATGCCGCCTTCGAGCCGCACGGGCCCGCCCAGCGCCTGCGCCTGGATGTTGTTGAGGGAAAAACCGCTTTCGCTGAACTGCACCGTGCCGCGGGCGCGTGTGAGGGTCGGTGTGTCGGGCGTGATGCGCACCTCGTTGCCGGCCAGCACCACGCTGCCCTGCACCTTGGACTTGGCGATGTCGTTGATGGGCAGACTCAGGCGCAGTTTGAAGTCGGCGTTGCCCGTGCCGGTGGCCTGATCGAGAACGTGCGAAGTCATGCCGCCAAGGGGCGTGGTGCTCATCAGCGCCAGCAGTTCAGGCAGCGGCCCGCGGGCGTCGGCGTCCACACCCACCACCGTGTGCGAAAGATCGGGGATGCGGGCATCCACGCGCGAAATGCGCAGGCCCGGCCGGCCTGCAAAGCTGCCGCTGGCGCCCCGCACCTGCATCGAGGAGCGATCGAAGATCAGCTCTCCGCCCAGCTCCGTCAGAGCCGGCCAGGGCAGCGTGTTGGCGGGCTGCAGCTGGGGCGGCACGTAGGCGTACGTCACGTTCCTGACGCGGGCGGCGATGCGGAATTCCCCAAGCTTGGGGTCGTTGAACGGCAGGTCGTGCAAGTCGCCTTTCACGCGAAACTGCACCCCGCTGGCCGTACCCGCCACCACCGCATCGCGCACATAGTGGCGCGACTCCGCAGGGATGGACAGCGGCAGATAGCGGTGGACCCGCGTGCCATCAGCCCGGTTGAGCGTGCCCGACAGGTCCAGGACCCCGGGAAACCGCGAGCGGTGCGCGGTCTTGCTGGCATCCGACGTGTGCCAGCTGGCCCGCGCCTCACCCTGGGCGTCGGAATTGGCAAACTGGACGTCGTTGGCCTGTACGGCGACGCGGTCACCCTCGATCTGCCAGCGCACGTCGGCGCTCAGCCGGTCCAGCGGCAGCACCGGCTCTTCGAAAACACCGGGCAGCACGAGCGCGCCCGACGCGATTGACAGCGCCGCCTTGCCACCTGCCTGCGTCATCTCGACGTCGACCGTGGCACCCCGCAGCCCGAAGTGGGTCGGGGCTGTGCCTGCGACGTCGGCCGCGAGTGACAGGCCCTGCACCCGCCCACGCACCTGGTAAGCCTGCAGTGCGTCCACCGGGCCGCGCCATGTGGCGTTGACCTCTTGCACCAGCCCGCGCGGAGCGTATGTGGCCAGCGCAAGGTGCGTTGCGGCACCGAGCGGCAGCCGGGTGCCGATTTGGGTCAGTGCCGTCAAGTCCAGCCGGTCGGCGCGGAAATCGCCCTGCGCTGGCGCCTTGCCGCTGGCATGGGTGTGCACCAGACGCATGTTCCCGCCCGGCCAGTTCAGTCCATCGTCGGTCTGGAACTGCAGGCCCTGCGTGAACAGCTCAAACCCGCCAGCAAGCCGGCGCCCGCCCAGCCGGCCCTGCACCGTGCGGAGCGCCAGCGCCTGCAGGCCTTCGCCCAGGGTGGCGTTCACACCGGCCAAGGCCAGGTCGGCCGCGCCGCCCATCAGCTCGCCGCGCTGGAAATCTGCCCACGCCCGCAAGGCGCCGTGGCCCTGGGCCACATCCATCCCGTCGATCGGTGCGTGGTGGCGCAGTTGCGACACATCCACCCGGGAGAAGTTGGCGAAGACCTGGCCGTTCCAGTGTTTCCAGTTGCCATCGCGTGCATGCAGCAGCGGCGCCCGGAACAGGCCCGCCAGCGTAAAACGGTCACCCCAGTCCGGCGGCGGCGTGGCATCAAGCCGCATGTGGTGGCGCCAGTTTCCGTTGCGCAGCAGCAGGTCCACCTGCGTCAGTGCAAGCTCGGGCGCGCCGCGCAGCTCGTCGGTCCAGCGCAAGGTACCGCCCTGGATGACAATCTCGCCCTGCGAGAACACCCAATCGGCTGCAGCGTTGCTGTCCCCGCCCGATGGGGCAAGCTCCAGGCCAGCAACCAGGATGCGCCCCTGCGCTGTGCGGCGCACGTCCAGTACGGGCTGATCGATGTAGATCTGCTCGGCGTTCCAGTTGATTAAAGAGCGCGGCGATACGGCGATGACGACCCGCGGCAATCGCAGGGCCACGCGGCCGCCCGCGTCAAGCAGTGCCACATCATGCAGTGCGACCGAGGGCACCAGGCTGTCGGCGCGCGCCTCGATGGCGCCAATTTGTACGGGAACCCCCAGAACCTTTGTGGCATGCGCCTGAAGCTGCGGGCGAAACTCGCCGATTCGGGGCACAATCAATCCATAGAGGGCTCCCCAGGCAATGGCCAGCAACAGCCAGAAGGTGAGCATCAGACCCAATGACCACCGCGCAAGACCTGCCATTGTTTTCAGCAGTCGAGAGGGGTGCGAGGAGGGATCCATCATGGTCAAACTGAATGTGGCAGGAATTATGACCCGCGGCTTTGGCCTGCAACCGCATTAGCCATGCAGACATCGTCCGCTGATCCTCACTGCCCGCCGCGCGCGCCGGGGGTCGCCTTGGCCGGGCACTCGCGCTTTTTCCAGCGACTGCACCGTCGTTACCAATCCGAATTGCACCTGCTGCCCCCGGGCGCGCCTGTCATGGCGACCATGCAGCAGGCCTTTGATGACCTGCTGTCGCGCGGCCTTGACACCGGCGCTGCCCTGCGGGTGCTGCGCCAGCTGGTGATGGAGCGGCTGCTCCATCTCGATTGCGACGGCGAGCTGCCCCTGGCCGATGTGACCCGGGCCGTGACCGAGCTGGCCGAACTGGCGCTGGACCGCGCCTGCCACCAGGCCCGCCAGGAGCTTGACGCGCGCCACGGTGCGCCCTGCGGGCCGCAAGGCCAGCCCGTGCAGCTGTGGATCATTGGCATGGGCAAGCTCGGTGCGCGCGAGCTCAATGTGTCAAGCGATATCGACCTGATCTACGTTTACGAGCACGGCGGCGAGACAGCCGGCCTGGCCGACGGCCGGGGCCGCATCTCCAACCACGAGTACTTTGGCCGGGCCGTCAAGGCCATCTACAGCCTGGTGGGCGACACCACCGAGCACGGTTTGGTGTTCCGGGTGGACCTGGCCCTGCGCCCCAATGGCAACTCGGGCCCGGCCGCGGTGTCGCTGGCGGCGCTGGAGGAATACCTGCAGGTGCAGGGCCGCGAATGGGAGCGGTTTGCCTGGCTCAAGAGCCGCGTGGTGGCCCCCCGCGATTGCGTGGGCACTGCCAACGTGCAGGCGCTGCGCGGCGTGGTGCTGCCGTTCGTGTTCCGGCGCTACCTGGACTACAGCGTGTTCGATGCGCTGCGGTTGCTGCACCGGCAAATCCGCGACCACGCCGCCAAGCGCAGCGCCGGGCACCCCGAGCGTGCAAACGATGTGAAGCTCTCACGCGGGGGCATCCGCGAGATCGAATTCACCGTGCAGCTTTTGCAGGTGGTGCGTGGCGGCCAGTTCCCCGAGCTGCGTCGGCGCCCCACGCTGGAGGCGCTCCAGCGCGTGGCCGAGGCCGGTTTGATGCCGCGGCAAACCGCCGACGCCCTGGCCCGTGCCTATGTGTTTCTGCGGCGGGTGGAGCACCGCATCCAGTACCTGGACGACCAGCAGACCCATGTGCTGCCGACGCGCGACGAGGACCTGACATGGATTGCCCACACCCTGGGCTATGGCGACTGCTGCGCGCTCCTGCACGAGCTCGATGCCCACCGTGAGCTGGTGGCGCAGGAGTTCGACACCCTGCTCGGTGCCAGCAAGAAGCAATGCAACGGGGGTGGCTGCGGCGGCCCCCGTGCCTCCGTCCCACCGCCCCCGGAGCTTGAAAACCTGCTGGAACAGTTGTCCCCCCCGGGCTTTCGCGAGCGCGTGGCCGAGTGGCGCACCCATGCCCGGGTACAGGCGCTGCGCGATGAGGCGCGGGCGCGGCTGTTTCGCCTGGTGCAGCGCACCTCGCAGTGGCTGACCGAGGGGCGCGTGACCGAAGAAGGCGCGCTGCGCTTTGTCAACTGGCTCGAGCCGCTGTTGCGCCGCGAAAGCTATCTGGCCCTGTTGCTGGAGCGCCCATCGGTGCACGAGCAACTGCTGCACCTGCTGGGCGCGGCCAAGTGGCCTGCGCGCTACCTGCTGCAGCACCCTGGCGTCATCGATGAGCTGGTGGGCGACGCATTGCTTTGCGAGCGTTTTGTGGTGGCCGATTTCGAGCGCGAACTGGCCATGCGCCTGGCCTCGCTGCAGTCCACCGGTGAGGATGACGACGAGACCCTGCTCAATTTGCTGCGCCGCGCCCAGCACGCCGAAACCTTTCGCACCCTGGCGCGCGATGTGGAGCGGCGCATTACCGTCGAGCAGGTGGCCGACGACCTTTCGGCGCTGGCCGACAGCGTGCTGCGCGTCACCGCCCAGTGGTGCTGGGCACGCCTCAAGAATCGCCACCGCCAGACGCCGCAGTTCGCGATCATTGGCTACGGCAAGCTGGGCGGCAAAGAGCTGGGCTACGGCAGTGACCTCGATATCGTCTTTGTGTTCGACGACGATGACGAGAACGCGCCCGAGGTCTATGCCGGCTTTGTGCGCAAGCTGATCAACTGGCTCACCGTGAAGACCAGCGAGGGCGACCTGTATGAGATCGACACGGCCCTGCGCCCCAATGGCAACTCGGGCCTGCTGGTGACCAGCTTCGAGGCCTATGCCAACTACCAGCAGCAGCGCGGCAGCAACACCGCCTGGACCTGGGAGCACCAGGCCATGACCCGGGCGCGCTTTGTGATGGGCACCGAGACCCTGCGCCAGCGCTTTGACGCCGTGCGCGAGGCGGTGATCACCTCCGGGCGCGACGCGGTGGCCCTGCGCGAGGAGATCGTGACCATGCGCGAGCGGGTGCGCAGCGCCCACCCCGTGCCCGAGGGTCGATTTGACGTCAAGCACAGCCCCGGCGGCATGGTGGATGCCGAATTCGCCGTGCAGTACCTGGTGCTGTCGCAATCTGCAGCGCACCCGCAGCTGGTGGGTAATGTGGGCAACATCGCCCTGCTGCAGCGCGCTGAGCAGGTCGGCCTTGTGCCCCCGGGCGTGGGGTTGGCCGCTGCAAACGCCTACCGCGAGCTGCGCCGTGTCCAGCACCAGGCCCGCCTGGACGAGGCCCCGACCCAGGTGGCGCCTGCCACCGTGCAGGCCGAGCGCGATGCTGTGATGGCGCTGTGGACGTCGGTATTCGGCCCGCGCTGACGGCGCAGTGGCCGCCTGGCCCTGTGGGGGCGGGCGTGGTTCAACCCTCGGCCGTAGCCGCCTGCAAAGCCCCCGGTGAAGGTCAACAATTAATCAAACGTTTGATTAATTATGCTGTAATCCACGGCCATGCCCGCTCCCTCTGCCCCCTCCCTACCCTCGCACTCGCCATCGCCCGCCGCGCCGCTGCCCGCCGAGGCGGTCGCCGCACGCACGCGGCTGCTCCACGCGGCGTTGCGCCTGTTTGCCGAACACGGTTTTGCCAAGACATCGATCCGGCAGGTGGCCCAGGCCGCTTGCGTCAACCCTGCATCCATCAGTTATTACTTCGGTGACAAAAGCGGGCTGTACCGCGCAGCGTTCACCGAGCCCATGGGTGGCCCGGTGTCGCTGGATGCCTGGCCCAAGGGCGCGCGCCCGCCGACCGTGCGCGAGGCAATCACCCTTCTGATCGGGAGCTTCATGCAGCCTTTGCACGAGGGTGAACTGGTGGAGCTGTGCATGCGCCTGCACTTTCGCGAAATGCTCGACCCCACCGGCCTGTGGCAGCAGGAGCTGGAGTGCGACATCAAACCGGATCACGCGGCGCTGGTGACCTTGCTGTGCGACGAGTTCGGCTTGAAGACCGCCGACGACGATGTGCACCGGCTGGCGATGGCGATCACTGCGCTGGCGTTGCAGTACTACGTGGGTCGCGATGTGGTGCAGGCAGTGCGCCCGGGGCTGACGTCAAGCCCGCGTGCGCTGGCGGCCACCACTGCGCGGCTGGTGGACTTTGCCTGCTCCATGGTGGAGGGCGAACGCGCCCGCCGCCTGGCGGCACGCGCTGCCGAAGCGGCTCCCGCCGTCGCCAAGGCTCGCCCCAGGCAGCCCAGGAAACCCCTCCAATGATCCGGCCCATGCGTTCGATGCTTCAGATGCCCATGTTGGCCGGCCTGTGCCTGGTGGTGGCCGCCTGCTCCACCACGCGCCCGCCCGCGCAGGTGCCCGCGCCCGTCGCGCCCGGCTGGCAGGCGCCCCTGCCGCACGGCGGCTCCGTGCAAGACCTTGCCCAGTGGTGGACGCGAATGGGCGATCCGCTGCTGGTGGAGCTGATCGAATCGGCCCAGGCGCTCAGCCCGGGGCTGGCCCAGGCGCGCTCGCGCATTGCCCAGGCGCGGGCCAGCCAGGTGGCCAGCAGCGCGGCCCTGGTGCCGTCGCTGGACGGCCAGGCCAGCGTCAGCCGGGGCTTGAACGAGCAGCTGCGCAGCACGGCCACCACGGCGCAGGCAGGGCTGCAGGCCTGCTGGGATTTTGACCTGTGGGGTGGGAATGCGGCGGCCAAGACGGCGGCCGACGAGCGGCTGGCCGGTGCCCGCGCGCAATGGCAT
>JBKCTS010000517.1:0-1842 GCA_046318695.1 Acidovorax sp. | reverse complement strand
CGCAGGCAACGCGCCCGCCACGGTCGAGGAGGCAGCCGACTTCATCGCCGCGCTGCTGGATGCGGCGGGCGTTCAACGCGCGGCGCTGGTGGGTCACAGTTGGGGCTCGTTGATTGCCATGGAGGCCGCTGCCCGCCTGGGGGACCGCATCAGTCACCTGGTGCTGGTGGGCACGGCGTTTCCCATGAAGGTGTCGCCCGCGCTGATCGAGGCGTCTGCCAGCGCGCCCGAAAAGGCCTTGCACATGGTCAACGTGTTCTCGCGCAGCACGCTGGCCGCGCCGCCGTCGGCGCTGGGCCCGGGCACCTGGGTGTTTGGCGCAGGCATGGCCCTGGGCCGCAAGGTGCTGCGCAGCAACCCCAAGGTCAATGTCTTTCAGCGCGGCTTTGTGGCCTGTGACAGCTATGCCGGTGGCGAGGCTGCCATGGCGCAGATTGCGTGCCCGGTGCTGTTTGCACTGGGAGCACACGACCAGATGACGCCGCCCAAGGCCGCGCAGGGCCTCATCAACGCCGCGCGGGCGGCGGGCAAGGCCGTGCAGGTCACGTTCCTGCCGGTGGGACACCACCAGATGACCGAGGCCCCCGAGGAAACTCTGGCGGCCATCCGGGATTTTCTGGCCCGCTGACGTGGGCCGACCGGCAAGTGCAACGCCCGGCTGTGCCGCGCGATTTCAGCGCGTGCCCAGCACGTCCGCCAGGTACAGGCCATCCATTCCGGCCTTGCTCCAGAAGGGCTCCAGCGCCTCGGAACGCTCCAGCAGCAGGCGCTGTAGCAGGGGCGCCAGCAGCGTCCGGTCCGGGTCCACCAACAGCACATAGCGCGACTCGGGCACGTCCGACATGGTGACCGCCGCGTCGGTGACCTGCCCCACCCAGTCCAGCGCGGTCAAAGCCTCCAGCGCCGGCTCCAATTGCAAGGCATCCACCCCCAGCAATGCCGCCAGTTGGCTGGGGCGCAGGCCCTTGCTGCCATCGGCACGCGCGCGGTGCAGGGCTTGCAAGACCTCCACCGCGAGCTGAAACGTCCATCCCGCAACATTACCCCGCCGGGCCACGCCTGCCAGCAGACTGGGCAGGTAGGCCGTGACCACCGCGCCCAGCAGCACAATGACCCATGCCACATAAGTCCAGACCAGCAAACTCGGCACCGTGGCAAACGCACCGTACACCATCGAGTACGTGGGCACCTGGGCCAGGTACAGGGCCAGCATCCTCTTGGCCAGCTCGATGCACACGGCCACAAAGAGGCCGCCCGACCAGGCGTGCCGCCACTTGACCGGCGTATTGGGCACATAGTGGTAGAGCGCCGCCATGCCCCCCGCCAGCACGATGAACTGCACCGAGTCAAACAGCAGCCGCACCCCGTCGGGCACCCGCTGCACCAGCCCGCCGGAGGCCGACAACACATACGAGGTAAGTGCCAGACTGGCGCCCAGCAGCAGCGGCCCCAAGGTGACCGCCGCCCAGTAGATCAACACCCGCTGGCCCAGCGGGCGAAGGCGCGGCACCCGCCATATGCCGTTGAGTGTGCGGTCAATCGTGAGCATCAGGGCCAGCGCCGTGACCAGCAAAATGCCAAAGCCTGCCACCCCAAGGCCACTGGCCTTGGCTGCAAATTGCGTGAGGTAGCCCAGCACCTGGCGGGAAATGCTGTCGGGCACCAGGCTGTCGACCAGCCAGCTTTGCAGCAGCACCTGCAGCTTGCTGAAAATCGGGAAGGCCGTGAAGATCGCCAGCGCCACTGCAAAAAACGGCACCAGGCCCAGCATGGTGGTAAAGTTCAGGCTGCTGGCGTTAAGCCCCAGACGGTCTTCCCGAAAGCGCTCGCGCAGCGTGAGCG
>JBKCTS010000516.1:0-1577 GCA_046318695.1 Acidovorax sp. | reverse complement strand
CACCGCCCTTGTGGCGGGTGGTGATGTGACCGTGGGTGTTACGACCGGCCGTCTGGACTTGCGGCTCCAGCAGTGGGGCGTACGCTTCACCCTTGTACAGGTGGTCACGGGTAACCTTCACCACGGCACGTTGGCCGGGCGAGGTGGGTTTCATCTTGATGACAGCCATGATTACGCGGCCTCCCCGGAGAGGTTCAGCTCTTGACCTGGCTGCAGCGTGACGTATGCCTTGCGAACGTTGTCGCGGCGGCCGACGGTCTTGCCGAAACGCTTGGTCTTGCCCTTGGTGTTTGCCACAGAAACGCCCTTGACTTGCACCTAGAACATCAATTCCACAGCGGCCTTGATTTCTGGCTTGGTAGCGTTTTGCAGCACCTTGAACGTCACTGCATTGGACTTCTCGGCAACCATGGTGGCCTTTTCGGACACGATGGGAGCGACCAGCACCTGCATCAGACGACCTTCGTCAAACTTGAGTGTGCTCATGCGAACATCTCCTTGAGTTTGTCGATTGCACCCTTGGTGACGAGCACTTTCTTGAAACGCACCAGCGACACGGGATCGGCGTAACGGGGCTCAACGACGAGCACGTTCACCAGATTGCGCGAGGCCAGGTACAGGTTTTCGTCCACTTCGTCGGCAATCACCATCACCGATTGCAGATTCATCGCCTTGAACTTGTCGGCCAGGACCTTGGTCTTGGGGGAATCAAGCTTCAGCGAATCGACCACAGCCAGACGGCCTTCGCGGGCCAGCTGCGACAAGATGGCGGACATACCGGCGCGGTACATCTTCTTGTTGATCTTCTGGGTGAAGTTTTCGTCAGGCATGTTCGGGAAAATCCGACCGCCCCCACGCCACAGTGGCGAGGACGTCATACCTGCACGTGCGTTACCCGTACCCTTTTGCTTGAAAGGCTTCTTGGTCGAGTGACGGACTTGCTCGCGGTCCTTTTGGGCACGGGTGCCCTGACGCGCGTTGGCCTGGTAGGCCACCACGATCTGGTGCACCAGATCTTCGTTGTATTCGCGACCAAACACGGTCTCGGGCACATCCAGCTTGGATGCACTGTGACCCTGGTCATTCAGGAGTTCGAGCTGCATTAGTTCGCTCCTTGGGATGCTTTGGCCTTGACTGCCGGACGCACCGTCACGAACCCACCCTTGGAGCCCGGAATAGCGCCCTTGATCAAGAGCAGTTGACGCGCTTCATCGATGCGGATGACATCGAGGTTTTGCGTGGTCTTGGTGACGTCGCCAAGGTGGCCCGTCATGCGCTTGCCGGGGAACACGCGACCTGGGTCTTGTGCCATACCGATCGAGCCAGGCACGTTGTGCGAACGACTGTTACCGTGCGAGGCGCGCTGCGAGCTCATGTTGTGGCGCTTGATGGTACCTGCGTAGCCCTTACCGATCGACGTGCCTTGCACGTCGACCTTCTGGCCCACGGCGAACACATCGGTCACAGGCACGGCTGCACCCGCGGCGTATTTGCCAGCGGTATCAGCGGTGACGCGGAATTCCAGGATGATTTCACCGGCTTCCACACCCGCCTTGGCAAGGTGGCCGGCCTCTGGC
>JBKCTS010000515.1:0-13469 GCA_046318695.1 Acidovorax sp. | reverse complement strand
CGCAGCACGGGCCCCCAGCCCATGAGCGACATCAACATGACCCCCCTGGTGGATGTGATGCTGGTGCTGGTGGTGATCTTCATCCTCACGGCCCCGCTGCTCAGCAGCTCGATCCGGCTGGACCTTCCGCGTGCCGAGGGGGGCTCTGCGGGCGCGGTTCCCCAGGCTGTGACGGTGGTGGTCGATGCGCGAGGCCAGGCATTTCTGGATGACCAGCCGCTGGCGCAGGCAGCCCTGGCTGAGCGGCTGCGCCGCATTGGCGCAGAGCAGCCCGACACCGAACTGCAGCTGCGTGCTGACGCGGGCGTGCCGTATGGCCGTGTGGTCGAGGTCATGGACGCCGCGCACCGCGCAGGCCTGACCCGCATTGGATTCGTCACCGAGCCACCGCGGGCGTCGACGGCCGTCGGCCCAGTGCCGACGCCTACCCCGCCGTCCCCAGGCCGTTGACTGCGCCGTGGCCCGGGCTGCTGCCAGCGCCCCCGTCGCCTGCCGCAGCGCGGCCTGCACGACCGCCTAGAATCTGCGCAGCGCGGCCAGCACTCGGCTGCCCACTTCTCTCATCCGATTGCCCATGCAAGACAAATACTCTCCCCAAGACGTCGAGCGCGCCGCGCACGACCACTGGACCGCCACCGACGCCTACCGCGTGAAGGAAGACGCGAGCAAAAAGAAGTTCTACGCCTGCTCGATGCTGCCCTACCCCAGCGGCAAGCTGCACATGGGCCATGTGCGCAACTACACCATCAATGACATGCTCACGCGCTACCTGCGCATGAACGGGCACAACGTGCTGATGCCCATGGGCTGGGATGCCTTCGGCCTGCCTGCCGAAAACGCCGCGCTGAAAAACGGCGTGCCGCCTGCGAAGTGGACGTACGACAACATCGCGTACATGAAGACGCAGATGCAGGCCATGGGCCTGGCCATCGACTGGAGCCGCGAAGTCGCCACCTGCGACCCCGAGTACTACCACTGGAACCAGTGGTTGTTTTTGAAGATGCTGGAAAAGGGCATTGCCTACCGCAAGACCCAGGTCGTGAACTGGGACCCGGTGGACCAGACCGTGCTGGCTAACGAGCAGGTGATTGACGGCAAGGGCTGGCGCACCGGCGCCACGGTGGAAAAGCGCGAGATCCCCGGCTACTACCTCAAGATCACCGACTACGCCGAAGAGCTGCTGGACTTCGTCACCGGCGACAAGCTGCCCGGCTGGCCCGAGCGCGTCAAGCTCATGCAGGAAAACTGGATCGGCAAGAGCGAAGGCGTGCGCTTTGCCTTCCCGCACGAAATCCGTGGCGACGATGGCGCGCTCATTGGCGACGGCAGGATGTACGTGTTCACCACGCGCGCCGACACCATCATGGGCGTGACGTTCTGTGCCGTGGCGCCCGAGCATCCGCTGGCCGCGCACGCCGCCAAGGGCAACCCGGCAATCGCTGCGTTCATCGACGAGTGTAAGAGCGGCGGCACCACCGAGGCCGAGCTGGCCACGCAGGAGAAAAAGGGTGTGCCCACGGGCCTGTACGTCACGCACCCTCTCACCGAAGACAAGGTGCCGGTCTGGGTGGGCAACTACGTGCTGATGGGCTATGGCGACGGCGCGGTGATGGGCGTGCCCGCGCACGACGAGCGCGACTTTGCGTTTGCCCTCAAGTACGGCATCGAGATCAAGCAGGTGGTGCTGGTGGAGGGCGAAACCTTCGACTACCACCACTGGAACGACTGGTACGCCGACAAGCAGCGCGGTATCACCGTCAACTCGGATAGCTTCAGCGGCCTGTCGTACACGGATGCCGTGAACGCCGTGGCCCACGCGCTGGAGCACAAGGGCCTGGGCGCCAAGAAGACCACCTGGCGCCTGCGTGACTGGGGCGTGAGCCGCCAGCGCTACTGGGGCACGCCCATCCCCATCATCCACTGCGACGCGCATGGCGCGGTGCCTGTGCCCGCAAAAGACCTGCCGGTGGTGCTGCCCACCGACTGTGTGCCCGACGGCTCGGGCAACCCGCTGCACAAGCACGAGGGCTTTCATGCGGGCGTGACCTGCCCGGTGTGCGGCAAGCCCGCCCGGCGCGAGACAGACACCATGGACACCTTTGTGGACAGCTCGTGGTACTTCATGCGGTATTGCGACCCCCACAACAGCGATGCCATGGTGGCCGACGGCACGGCCTACTGGATGCGCGACCCGCAGGCTGCCACGGGCGGCAGCGGCATGGACCAGTAAATCGGAGGAATCGAGCACGACATCTTGGTCCTGCTGTACGCAAGTTTTTGTAACAAGGTCATTCGCGATCTGTGGCTTGTCAAGATCGATGAGCCCTTCACCAAGTTGCTCACGCAAGGCATGGTGCTCAACCACATTTATTTCTGGCGTGACGACAAGGGCGGCAAGAACTACTTCCCGCCGGAAACCGTCACCCCGGTGCTGGATGCGCACGGGCGCATCGTCGGCGGCAAACTGACCGAAGCCGAGGGCCCGTACCCGAAGGGGCTGGCACTCGAATACGGCGGCGTGGGCAAGATGGGCAAGACCGAGCGCAACGGCGTCGATCCGCAGGACCTGATTGCCAAGTACGGTGCCGACACCGCCCGCCTGTACACCATGTTCACCGCCCCGCCCGAAGCCACGCTGGAATGGAACGACGCCGCGGTGGAAGGCAGCTACCGCTTTCTGCGCCGCGTGTGGAACTTTGGCGTGAAGCTGTCTGCTATGGATATGGAAGCTGCCACCGCAAGCGCGGCAAGCGCAAGCAGCCTGGAAGATATTGAGTTTGGCAACGAAGCCAAGGCTCTGCGCCTCGAAATCCACAACGTGCTCAAGCAGGTGGACTACGACTACCAGCGCATGCAGTACAACACCGTGGTCTCGGGCGCGATGAAGATGATCAACGCGCTGGAAGACTTCAAGGCCACCGACTCGGCCAGTGGCCAGGTGGCGCTGGTCGAGGGCTTTGGCATCCTGCTGCGCGTGCTGTACCCCGCCACGCCGCACATTGCGCACGGCTTGTGGAGCAGCCTGGGCTACGCGAGCCATCTGGGCGATCTGCTCGATGCCCCCTGGCCGCAGGTGGATGTGGGCGCGCTGGTGCAGGACGAGGTCGAGCTCATGCTGCAGGTCAACGGCAAGCTGCGCGGCTCGGTGCTGGTGCCAGCCCAGGCCGACAAAGACGAAATCGAGCGCCTGGCATTGGCCAGCGAGGCCTTTGCCGCGCACGGCGGCGGTGCCGCGCCCAAGCGCGTGATCGTGGTGCCCGGCCGCCTGGTCAACGTGGTGGTCTGAGGGAGCCCGGGCACATGAACAAGCGCACGCTGCTCGCCCTGGCGCCTGCCGCCCTGCTGCTGGGCGCGTGCGGCTTTCGGCTGCGCGGCGTGCCCGAGTTTGGTTTCCAGTCGCTCTACATCAACGCCGCTGCCACCTCGTCGCTGGCGCGCGAGTTGCAGCGCACGCTGGAGGGCTCGGGCAGCCAGCTCAAGGTGCTGCGCGATCCCGCGGCCATGCCCACGGCCCAGGTCATCATGGACCTGCTGCAAGAGCAGCGCGAACGGGTGGTGCTGGGCCTCAATGTCTCGGGCCAGGTGCGCGAGTTGCAGCTGCGCCTGCGCGTGAAGTTCCGGCTGCGCACCCAGACCGGGGTGGAGATCATCCCCGACACCGAACTGCTGCAGCAGCGCGACATCAGCTACAACGAAACCATCGCCCTGGCCAAGGAGGCCGAAGAGGCGCTGCTGTACCGCAACATGCAGACCGACATCGTGCAGCAGTTGCTGCGGCGGCTGGCGGCGGCGCGGCTGTAGAAACGGCGCGGGCGGCGTCAGGCTCAGCGCACGGGCACGGCGCACGGGCACGGCGCATGGGGCGGGGTGTGGCACTGTGAATGGGTGGCGTCCCACCGTGCGAGTTGGCGCTCAATCCCTCCCACCACCGTTCGGGTCGGCGCTCAATTCCGCCCGTCACCGTTCGGGCTGAGCCTGTCGAAGCCAGAACCCCCCCAAACCGTTCGGGCTGAGCCCGTCGAAGCCAGAATCCCCACCCCTTCCGTTCAGGCTGAGCCTGTCGAAGCCAGGGTCCCTCCCCACCCGTTCGGGCTGAGCCCGTCGAAGCCAGAACCCCCCTAAACCGTTCGGGCTGAGCCTGTCGAAGCCTCGCACAGCGCTTGGACAAACCCGGCGTGACCAGTCTGTGGGCCCGGTCCAATGCCCATCATCCTAAAAAACGGCAGTTGACCGCTTGTAATCTTGCCGCACACCGCGTGGACTCGGGCTTTGCGTTGTTTTCTCAGCCTCACCTATGGGGTGACAGCGCTATGCACTTGCCAGCACCACTTTTGGAGCGCCATGCGGTGTTGCTCCCCCTTGCAGGCACGAGCCTGCCGCGTCGTCGCGCCTTGCCTGGCACCCCAACAGCAGCGCTGGCAAATGCATCCAACTGCCGTTTTTAGGATCATCAAAACCGGGTGCTCACTGCGCCCGTCACGGCCCAGTCGTCATCCACCACCGCCAGCCAGCGCCACTTGTCAAACGTGGTGCAGGGGTGCGATATGCCCAGCGCCACGCGGTCACCCACGGAAGGCGGGGAGTCCAGGGCGGGGTCAAAGCGCAGGTAGGCGTGCTGGTCGTTGAGCGCCTTCACCGCCCAGTTGGCGGGGGCATCCACCGCAGACCGTGACCCGCGTGGTGCCCAGCGCACGGGCATGGGCAGATCCAGGTCGTACGACAGATCGCGCCGCCCGCCGGTCAGCAGCGCCAGGCCCGGCTCGGGCACGGACTGCACCAGGGTCCACACCTCCAGCGCCGGGCGCAGCGATGCATCAAGCCCCTCGCGCTGCTCCACCTGCACCGCAAACCGCTGGTAGTTGCCGTGGTCGTGCGTGATGTAGCAGCCCGAGCGCAGCACGCCCTGCACGGGGCGCGACAGCCCCTGGGTGCGCAGCAGCGGCACCACCAGGTCAAACACGGCCGAGCCGCCCGCCGTGAGCAGGATTTCGCGGTCGGCAAACAGGCCCTGCGCATCGCACTGGCGAGCCGCCTCGGTCACGCGGCGCACCAGGGCAGTCACTTCGCGGGCGTCGTGCGCGCTGTCGCAGGTGGCCACACCGCCTTCGTAGCATTCGATGCCGCACAGCCGCACGGCGCTCGATTGGGCCATGGCCTGCGCCAGGGCCATGGCCTCGTGCAGCGTGCGGCAGCCGGTGCGCTGGCCGGGGATGCCGATCTCCAGCAGGGCGTCAAAACGCCGGGTGCAGTTGCGCCGCGCAGCCCAGTCTTCGATGCAGGCCAGCTGCGCCAGCGAATCCACCAGAAACCACACACGCAGGTCGGTGTGGTGCTGCAGCAAGGCGTGCAGGCCGTCCAGGTCGGCATCGCACAGCACCTGGTTGGCAATGATGGCGCGGCGCGCACCGGCCTCCACGCCCACCGCCAGTTGGTACACGGTGGCAAAGGTCAGGCCCCAGGCACCGGCTGCCAACTGCAGCGCAAACAGCTCGGGCGACAGGCTGGTCTTGCCATGGGGCGCCAGCGCCACGCCCTTGCGGGCCGCGTAAGCCTGCATCCAGGCGATGTTGTGCGCCAGCGCGCTGCTGCGCAGCACGGCCAGCGGGTAGGCCAGGTCATCGGCCAGCAGGTTCCAGCCCATGCGGGCAATCGCATCGGCAGGGCAGGGCGCGGCGGTGAGCGGGTAGCTTTTGCAGCGGTGGTCCAGCACAAAGGGGGTGGTCATGGCGTGCGGTGATGCAAGGGGGTGACGCGCGTGAAAGTGGCGGGATGTTTGAGATAAAAATGGGCGGTTACGCGCGACCTGGATCAATTTAATGCTATACAAAACATAGCAAGTCGCTTCGCAGAGCGCCTGTCAGCCCGCCCGTGCCCGCATGAGCGTGCTTTTGCCAAACAGCGACTCGACCAGGTCCACCGCCAGCACGGCGGTTCGGTTGCGCACATCCAGGGCAGGGTTCAGCTCCATGATGTCCAGCGAGGCCAGGCGGCCGCTGTCGGCAATCATTTCCATGCACAGTTGGGCCTCGCGGTAGGTGGGGCCGCCGGGCACGGTGGTGCCCACGCCGGGGGCGATGTCGGGGTCGAGAAAATCCACATCAAAACTCACATGCAAATGGGTGTCGGCGTCCAGCCCGTCCAGCGCGCGCTCCATCGTCTGGCGCATGCCCACTTCGTCGATGTAGCGCATGTCGAACACCTCCAGCCCGTGCTGGTGCACCAATCGCTTTTCGCCTGCGTCCACGCTGCGGATGCCAACCTGGCGGATCTGGTCGGTGCGCAGCGAGGGCCTGCCGCCGGGCATGCCCGCCAGTTGCGTCAGCTCGGCCGGGCCAAAGCCGCACAGGCAGGCCACGGGCATGCCGTGCACGTTGCCGCTGGGCGTGAGTTCGCTGGTGTTGAAGTCGGCATGCGCGTCCAGCCACAGCACGCGCAGCTTTTTGCCGGTCTCGGCACAGTGGCGCGCCACCGCGCCGATGCTGCCCAGGCTCAGGCAGTGGTCGCCCCCCAGCACAATCGGGAAGTGGCCCTGTTGCAGCTCGGCATGCACCGCCTTGAACACGCGCTGGTTCCATGCGACCACCTCCGGCAGGTGGCGGTAGCCGCCCTGCGGGGGTAGCCAGGGGTTGGCCGGGCCGCTGAGGTTGCCACGGTCCAGCACGGCCAGGCCGTGGTTTTCCAAAGCCTGCTGCAGGCCCGCCACGCGCAGGGCTTCCGGGCCCATTGATGCGCCGCGCGCGCCTGCGCCGATGTCGGTGGGTGCGCCGATCAGGCTGGCGGTGATACGGGTGGCTGCGCTGGCGGTCGTGGCATCGTTGTGCGGCATGGTCGTCGGGCTTTCTTTGGCAAAGCGGGG
This sequence comes from Acidovorax sp., assembly GCA_046318695.1. GTDB lineage: Bacteria > Pseudomonadota > Gammaproteobacteria > Burkholderiales > Burkholderiaceae_C > Acidovorax. The sequence goes on along the minus strand of JBKCTS010000515.1, from coordinate 6,613 downwards.
CTGGGCAGCGTTGCGGTTGGCAGCGTGTCCGGTTCAGGGCTGGCTGGATTCTGCGGCAACGCGCCCTCAGCGGTCAGTCATCCAACAGCGCAATCGGGGCGCTCTTTGGTGCAAATTGCAGGGCCGGGCTGCCGTTTTGGCAGGCCGGGGGCGCCGCCCGGCCCACCCCAGGGGATAAACTTTGCCCATGCAAGTCGCCCTGGCCCAACTCTCAAACCACCTTCAGCGGGGCCTGTCGTCGCTGTACGTCTTGCATGGTGATGAACCCCTGCTGCAGCAGGAAGCCGCAGACGCCATCCGCGCCACGGCGCGCGCCCAGGGCTACACCGAGCGCAGCAGCTACACCGTGGCAGGGGCCCACTTTGACTGGAGCGCGGTGCTGGCCGCAGGGGGCAGCCTGAGCCTGTTTGCCGACAAGCAGATCGTCGAAATCCGCATCCCCTCGGGCAAGCCCGGCAAGGACGGCAGCGTGGCGCTGCAGCAGGTGGCCGAATCGGCCCGCGGCAACGACAGCACGCTCACGCTCGTCCTGCTGCCCCGCCTGGACAAGGCCACCAAGACCGGTGCCTGGTTTGCGGCACTGGAAGGCAACGGCGTTTCCATCCAGATCGACCCGGTGGAGCGCGGCATGCTGCCCCAGTGGATTGCCCAGCGCCTGGCCGCGCAGGGCCAGCGCGTGGTGGGCGGCGAGGAGGGCCAGCGCACGCTGCAGTTTTTTGCCGACCGTGTGGAGGGCAACCTGCTGGCCGCCCACCAGGAAATCCAAAAGCTGGCGCTGCTGCATCCGGCGGGTGAACTCACGCAAGCCCAGGTCGAGGCCGCCGTGCTCAACGTGGCGCGGTATGACGTGTTCAAGCTGTCCGAATCGGTGCTGGCCGGGCACATGGCCCGGGTGCAGCGCATGCTCGACGGATTGCAGGCCGAGGGCGAGGCCCAAGTGCTGGTGCACTGGGCGCTGGCCGAAGACATCCGCGCCTTAAAGCGCGTGAAAGACGCCATGAACGCGGGCCGCCCCCTGCCCATGGCCCTGCGCGAAAACCGCATCTGGGGCCCCAAAGAGCGTTTGTTCGAGCGCATCCTGCCCCAAGCCAGCGACGCCGCCCTGGCGCGCCTGCTGCAGTCGGCCCATACCGTGGACGGCATCGTCAAGGGCCTCAGGCAGCCGGATTGGCCGCAGGATGGGTGGCAGGCGCTGCAGCGGCTGGCGTTGCAGGTGTGTCGGCTGACGCAGGCTGCGCGGTGAAATCTCGCGATAAACCCGCAGATTGCGCCCGTCAGTAAGGCGTTTACCGCGGTTGAAGACGTCGTGTTTCAGGCGGCGTCCACCACCCTCCGCGCCTTGTCCACCCACATCCCCAAACTCGCCACCAGATCCTTCTGGCTGAACGAGCAGCTTTCTTCCGAAAACAGCGCGCTCGATTCCAGCCGGTCGAGCAGGCCCAGCAGCACGTCGGCGTAGCGCGGGGGCAGGGCCGCGAGCAGGGCGGTCTGCTGGCGGGCCAGGGCGCTCAGGGTGGCGGGGGTGTGGTCGCCGCGCTCAAAGGCCTGCAAGGCTTGGGCCAGGGTGGTGAGTTGGTGGTGGGCGGTGTCGGTCATGGCCGGGCTGTGGGGGCGAGTGGGCAAGGTCGCAAGGGTAAAGCCAACTGCGGCAAAATCACGCAATGAACGCCCTCAACGTCGCTGAAACCATGCACACCCTTGGCTATCAGGCCAAAACGGCCTCCGCGCTGATGGCCAAAGCGCCCGCAGCGATCAAAAACAAAGCGCTGCTGTCCCTGGCGCGCCTGCTGCGCGAGCAGACCGAGGCGCTGCAGTTGGACAACGCCCGCGACCTGGAACGCGCCCGCGCCGCGGGTTTGCCAGAGCCGATGGTGGACCGCTTGAAGCTCAGCCCCAAGGTGCTGGAGACCTGCGCCCTGGGCTGCGAGCAGCTCGCTGCCATGCCCGACATCATTGGCGAGATCATTGGCATGAAGCAGCAGGCAAGCGGCATCCGCGTGGGGCAGATGCGCGTGCCGATTGGCGTGTTCGGCATGATCTACGAGAGCCGCCCCAACGTGACCATCGAGGCCGCCAGCCTCAGCATCAAGAGCGGCAACGCCTGCATCCTGCGCGGTGGTTCTGAGGCCATTGATTCCAACCGCGCTCTGGCCAGGCTGGTGCAGCGGGCGCTGGCAGAGGCGGGCCTGCCGCAAGACGCGGTGCAACTGGTGCAAACCACCGACCGCGAGGCCGTGGGCCAGCTCATTGCCATGCCGCAGTTTGTGGATGTGATCATCCCGCGCGGCGGCAAGGGCCTGATCGAGCGAATCAGCCGCGAGGCCAAGGTGCCCGTCATCAAGCACCTGGACGGCAACTGCCACACCTATGTGGACGACCCCTGCGACATCGCCATGGCGGTGAAGGTGGCCGACAACGCCAAGACCCACAAGTACAGCCCCTGCAACGCCAGCGAAGGCCTGCTGGTGGCGCGCGGAGTGGCGGCGCAATTTCTGCCGCAGATTGGTGCGGTGTACGCCGCCAAGGGCGTGGAAATGCGCGGCTGCCCCGAGTCGCTGGCGATCCTGCAATCGGTGTCAGGGGCCACGCTGGTGCCCGCCACCGAGCAGGACTGGAGCGAGGAATACCTGGCCCCCATCATCAGCGTGAAGATCGTGGCCGGTGTGGATGAGGCCATTGCCCACATCAACCGCTACGGCAGCCACCACACCGACGCCATCCTCACGCGCGACCACATGCACGCCCAGCGGTTCCTGCGCGAGGTGGACTCGGCCAGCGTGATGGTCAACACCAGCACCCGCTTTGCCGACGGCTTCGAGTACGGGCTGGGGGCCGAGATCGGCATCAGCACCGACAAATTCCACGCGCGCGGGCCGGTGGGCATCGAGGGCCTGACCTCGCTCAAGTATGTGGTGCTGGGCGAGGGCGAGGTACGCGCCTGAAGCGGCCACCCAGCGGCTTCAAGCAAGCTGTGCATCACCCTCGCGAGCCCGCGCCAGCGCGGCCCGCAGGCGGTTTTGCAAAGGTTTTTTAAGGCAAAAGTGGCCACTTGCGCACGTTTTTGTTGTGCTTGTAGCTATCAAAGTGATAGTCAATTACGGGCATTCGGGGGCGGCGCATGAAGATCATCATCCTGGGTGCGGGGCGTGTGGGCCAGAGCGTGGCCGACAGCCTGGTTTCCGAGCACAACGACATCACCGTCATCGACACCGACGCGGCCCGCCTGCGCGACCTCGAATCGCGCTTTGATCTGCGCGGCGTGGTCGGCAGCGGCATCGAGCCCGCCGTGCTGGCCGAGGCGGGCGCGCACGATACCGATCTGCTGATCGCTTGCGCCGCGCAGGACGAAACCAACCTCGTGTGCTGCAAGATCGCGCAGCTGATGTTCAACATCCCCACCCGCATTGCGCGTGTGCGCTCCAACGGTTTCAAGGCTGAGGGGCAGCTCGTGGGCCCCGAGGGCTTTGCGGTGGACCGCATCATCTGCCCCGAGGAATCGCTCACGCGCTACATCGGCAAGCTCATCGACTACCCCGAGGCCATGCAGGTGCGTGAATTTGCCGGGGGGCGCGCCTGCCTGGTGTCGGTGCGGGCGCGGCAGGGCGCGCCCATGGTCAGCCACACCATTGCCGAACTGCGCGAGATCACGCCCGATGTAGCCATGCGGCTGGTGGCCATCTACCGGCGTTTGCCGGACGAGCCCGACCGCTTTGTGGCCTGCTCGGGCGACACGCGCATCGAGCCGGGGGATGAGGTGTTCGTGCTGGCCGCTCAGGAGCATATTGCCCATGTGCTGTCCACCCTGCACCGACACGATGCCCGCAGTGCGCTGCCCGTGCGCCGCATCATGATCGCCGGGGGCGGCCATGTGGGCCTGCGCCTGGCGCACCAGCTCGGTCAGCAGGCGGGGCGCTTTCACGTCAAGATCATTGAGGAAGACCCGCAGCGCTGCGTGGAGCTGGCCTCGCAGTTGCCGCCAGACGTGATGGTGTTGCAGGGCGACACTACCGACGAGGACCTGCTGGGCGACGAAGGTGTGGAGGAGCTGGATCTGTTCCTGGCCCTCACGGACGATGATGAAGACAACATCATGTCCAGCCTGCTGGCCAAGCGCATGGGCGCCACGCGGGTGCTGGCGCTCATCAACCGCCGCAGCTACGCCGAGCTGATGCACGGCACCGAGATCGACATTGCGCTGTCGCCCGCGCAGGCCATGCTGGGCGAGTTGCTGGCCTACGTGCGCCAGGGTGATGTGCAGGCCGTGCACAGCCTGCGCCGGGGCGTGGCCGAGGCGCTGGAGATCGTGGTGCGCGGCGACCGCAAGACGTCGCGCGTGGTGGGCCGCAAGGTGAGCGAACTGCCCCTGCCGCGCGATGTGCACATCGGCCTCATCGTGCGCGGCCTGCACCGCGCGGCCGATGCACCGCAAGCCCCGGAGGAGTCCGAAGGCGACGCCGCGCCTGCACCGCCCGAGGTCATCATCCCGCGCAGCTCCACCGTGCTCGAGAGCGATGACCACGTGGTGTTTTTCCTGCCGAACAAGCGCCTGGTGCGCGAGGTGGAAAAGCTCTTTCGCGTGAGCGCCACCTTCTTCTGACGCTTTCCAAAAGAACCCCGCCATGGTGGACATGTTTCCCGTTTTGCGCGTGCTGGGCATGCTGGTGATGATCTTCGCCTCGACCCTGTTGCTGCCCATGGCAGTGTCGTGGTGGACGCGTGACGGCATCTGGTTCGTATACCTGCTGTCGATGGGCGCTACCGTTTCGTTGGGTGCGTGGCTGTGGTGGAGCTTTCGCGTCTTTCGCCGCGAGCTGCAACCGCGCCACGGCGTCATGCTGGTGTCGCTGGTCTGGCTGCTGCTGCCGTTGTCGGCTGCGCTGCCGCTGATGCTGGCCGGGCACTACCTGGGCCGTCCGATGACGTTCACGCATGCCTATTTCGAGGCTGTGTCGGGCCTGACCACCACGGGCTCCACGGTGATGAGCGGGCTGGACGCGCTGCCCATGTCGGTCAACCTGTGGCGCACCTTTTTGCAGTGGGTGGGTGGCATGGGCATTCTGATCCTGGCCGTGGCCGTGCTGCCCTTGCTGGGCGTGGGCGGCAGCCAGCTCTTCAAGGCCGAGGCGGCCGGGCCGGTGAAGGACGCCAAGCTCACCCCGCGCATGACCGGCACCGCCAAGGGGCTGTGGGGCGTGTACGCGATGTTCTCGCTGGCCTGCGCGGCCGCGTACTGGGCGGGCGGCATGTCGCTGCCGGATGCGGTCATGCACATGTTCACCACCGTGAGCCTGGGTGGCTTGTCGCCGTACGACGCGAGCTTTGGCAAGTTCCAGTCGCCGCTGCTCGAAGCGATTGCGGTGGTCTTCATGCTGGTGGCCAGCTGCAACTTTGCCCTGTACTTCGTGGCCGTGCGCAAGGGCGACTGGCGCGGCTTCTGGCGCGACCCCGAGCTGCGCGCCACGCTGGGCACGCTCGTCGTCGGCGGGCTGGTGGTGTCGCTGCTGCTGTGGGCCAAGGGCGTGTATGGGCCGCTGGAGGCACTGCGCCATGGCATGTTCCACACCGTCTCGCTGGCCAGCACCACGGGCTATGCCACGTTGGACTACCTGGCGTGGCCGGTGTTTGCACCGGTGCTGATACTGCTGTTGTCGGGCGTGGCCACCAGCGCGGGCTCCACCGGCGGCGGCATCAAGATGGTGCGCGTGCTCATCCTGGTCAAACAGGCCCGCCGGGAGATGACGCGCCTGGTGCACCCGCGCGCCGTGCAGCCCGTGCGGCTGGGCGATGCGGTGGTGGACAACCGGGTGATCTTCTCGGTGATGGCCTTCATGCTGGTGTATGGCGCCACCATCATCGGGCTGAGCATGGTGCTGCTGCTCACCGACCTGGACCCGGTGACGGCGTTTTCGGTGGTGCTGGCCAGCGTCAACTGCGCCGGGCCGGGGCTGGGCCTGGTGGGCCCGGCGTCCAACTATGCCGTGCTGACCGATTTTCAGCTGTGGATCTGCACCCTGGCCATGCTGCTGGGCCGGCTGGAGATCCTGAGCTTCATGGCCGTTTTGACCCCCGCTTTCTGGCGCCGCTGAAGCGGCACCCGGCAGCGCGGGCCGGGCCCGGGGCATCGGCTTGCGAAATAGCCGCCGGGCCCCACATCCCTACAATCGATCGCAATCCGAACCCCGAGGGCTTTCCATGGTTCCGCATCTCATCACGGCCCTGACCGGGCCCATCAACGAACTCGAACAGCGCATCCTGGACTCGATGCCCGCCATCGAGCGCTGGTTCCGGCTGGAGTGGATGGAGCACACCCCCCCGTTCTACACCTCGGTGGACATCCGCAACGCGGGCTTCAAGCTGGCCCCGGTGGACACCAACCTGTTTCCGGGCGGCTGGAACAACCTGACCCAGGAAATGCTGCCCCTGGCCGTGCAGGCCGCCATGGCCGCTATCGAGAAGATCTGCCCCGAAGCGCGCAACCTGCTGATCATCCCCGAGAACCACACACGCAACACCTTCTACCTGGCCAACGTGGTGCAGTTGCAGCGCATCTTCAACATGGCCGGGCTGAACGTGCGCGTGGGCTCCATCAGCCCCGAGATCAAGAAGTCCACCC
>JBKCTS010000514.1:0-3992 GCA_046318695.1 Acidovorax sp. | reverse complement strand
CACCACAGGGGTGCTGGGCATGACCATGGGCATGACCATGGGCATGACCATCACCACGATCACGATCAAAGCCACGGGCACGGGCACGATCAAAGCCCTGCAACCGCCCCCGCCGTGACCACCGCAGCCCGCGGCCGCGCCGTGGCCATCCCCGTGGTGGCCCCAGGCCATGTGCATGGCCCCCACTGCAACCACGACCACTGAGATGTCGATGGGCCCCATGCAGTGCGACGCTTTCACCGTTCAGGCTGAGCCCGTCGAAGCCAGGGCATGCGTCGCACCCGCCCAATCCGTTCGGGCTGAGCTTGTCGAAGCCAGGGCGTGCTTCACGCGCCACCTCGCCCCACACCCCCATCTCCTGGCCTGACACCCCCCCATGCGCCTGGACCGCCCCACGCCCCTGCCCGCTGCCAGCTTCTTGCAGCTCATGTGGCTGGCCTCCCCCGCCCTGCCCGTGGGCGGATTCTCGTATTCCGAAGGGCTGGAAAGCGCCATTGAAAACGCAGGCCTGGCCAGCGAGTCCGCCGTGGCCGACTGGCTGCTTGACCAGTTGCACATCACCCAGTCCCGCGGCGACATGGCGCTGATCGCCAAGGCCTTGGGTGCCTGGCGGCGCGCTGACTGGGCGCATGTGCGCGAGCTCAACGACTGGGTGCTGCACACCCGCGAAACGAGCGAGCTGCGGCTGCAAAGCGAGCAGATGGGCCGCTCGATGACCGACTGGCTGCGCAACCAGCACCAGGGCGATGAGGCCATGATGCCCGCCGTGCTCCACCTGGCCACCCTGCCCCCCACGTATCCCGTGGCCTTTGCGCTGGCCGCGTCCGTCACGCAGGCCCCCGTGCGCGATGTGCTGCTGGCCTACGCCTTCGGCTGGGCCGAGAACATGGTGCAGGCCGCGCTCAAATCCATGCAGCTGGGCCAAAGCGCGGGCCAGCGCATCCTGGCGCGGCTGGCCGACGCCATTCCAGCCGCCGCTGACCACGCCATCGGCCTGAAGGACAGCGAGCGCCAGGCTTTTTCACCCATGCTCGCCATCCTGAGCGCCCAGCACGAAGTGCAGTATTCAAGACTTTTTCGCTCCTAGCGCAAGCCATGTAATCACAAACAGCTATCTATTTAATAGCAAATAAAACCATGACCAACGCACTGCACCACATCCCGAACCGCACCAAGAACCTGCCCCCGTTGCGTGTGGGCATAGGCGGCCCCGTTGGCTCAGGCAAAACCACCCTGCTCGAAATGCTGTGCAAGGCCATGCGTGACGATTACGACCTGGTGGCCATTACCAACGACATCTACACCAAGGCAGACCAGCGCCTGCTGACCGTGAGCGGCGCTCTGCCACCCGAGCGCATCCTGGGTGTGGAAACCGGCGGCTGCCCGCACACCGCCATCCGCGAGGACTGCTCCATCAACCTCGAAGCCATCGACCGCATGCTGGGCGAGTTCCCCGATGCCGATATCGTGTTCGTGGAAAGCGGTGGCGACAACCTGGCCGCCACCTTCAGCCCCGAACTCTCCGACCTGACCATCTACGTCATCGACGTGGCAGCGGGCGAGAAAATCCCCCGCAAGGGCGGCCCCGGCATCACCAAGAGCGACCTTTTCATCATCAACAAGACCGACCTGGCACCGCACGTGGGCGCCAACCTGAACATCATGCGCGCCGACACCACCCGCATGCGCACCACGCCCCAAGGTCAGCTCAAACCCTTTGCCATGACCAACCTCAAGACACTGGAAGGCCTGTACGGCGTCATCCAGTTCATCGAAAGCCGCGGAATGCTGCACAAGCAACCGCCCTCAGTCAGCTAGAATTTAAGGCTGTTTTCGCGGAGACTTGGGTGAGTGGTTTAAACCAGCAGTCTTGAAAACTGCCGACGGGCAACCGTCCGTGAGTTCGAATCTCACAGTCTCCGCCAGAAACCCTGATTTCATGCGGGTTGCAGGGCGACTCGCCTCCCGCCCCCCATCGAACCCGCCAAATCGCCAGCGGGATAGTGCGAACGAAAAAGCCCCAGCGATGGGGCTTTGCTGCTTCTGCGCTGTTGTGCGCGCCTGCTGGACTCCGAAAACCCGCTCCGCGCGAGCGTGCGTATCCCCTCAACTGCTACACCCGCGGACTTGTGCACAGGCGCAAGGGACGCCTGCGGGCGGCACCGCCTTACCCTGGTGCGCGAGCTTGCACGCGCCGACCGGCACTCACCGATGGGGGTGGATATACGATGACCCGATCGCCCGGCTGGAGGCCAGCGGAAACCCAGGCCATTGCGGAGTTTCTGCCCGCCAGCTCAATGGGCTTGAGCACGGCGCGGCCACCATCCACGACATAAGAGGCCATGGTGCCACTCGCCGTTGGCACCAGTGCCCCCACAGGCACCTGGACCGCATCCGGAACGCTTGCGGTAATCACCTGCACCGTGACACGAAAGCCGTCGCCCATATTGCGCCAGGCGTCGGGCGTGCTAACCAGGTCGATGATGACATTCACCCGCTGCTCTTCAACCCCAAGTGCAGACACCTTGGTGAAGGCAGCGGGTTCGACACGCCGCACACGGCCCTCGACGGGCGAGCCACCCCAGCGCTCAATACGGGCGGTGGTGCCAGGCCTTGCAAGCACGGCATCGGTCGTCAGCAGTTCTGCCACCACTTCCAGGCGCTGCGGATCGCCGATCTCCAAGAGCGCCGTGTTGGGAGCGACGGTGGCTTCGCTTTGGATCGGCACACGCAGAACGACGCCCGTGATGGGGGCGCGAAGCTGCAAAGGTGCACCGTTGGCGCCGCGTCCGACCGGCTGGAAAACGGCCGCCGCTTGAGCGCGTTCGTACACGGCGGCATCACGGGCTGCCTGCGCTGCCTCGAGATCCCGGCGCGTTCCGTCCGAGGCAAGCCGCGTGCTGTCGAGACGGGAGGCCGAGACAAAGCCCTCGGCAGCGAGCCTTTGCGTGCGCTGCCAATCAAGGCGTGCTTCCTCATCCGTGATGCGAGCGCGTTCCACCCGGGCGGCCGCACCCGCTACGGCCGCCTCGGCGGCCTTCAGGCGGGCCACCGCTTCGCGCAGGCTGCGCTCATCCACCATCGATGGCATCACCGGCGTGAGCACTGCCAGCAAGTCCCCGGCCTGAACGCGGTCACCTTCGCGCAGCTGAACGCGTGCAAGACGCGCTGCCACCGGCGAGGAGATGGTGAATCGCTCAAGCAGGCGCGTACGGCCGTCTTCCTCAATGCTCTGCTCGAAATGACCGCGTATCACGGACGCAGTCTCCACCTCCAGCGGCCTGGGGGCGAATGCCCAAGCCAGGGCGGCGACAGCAGCGGCGGAGACCGCGATGATGGCGATGGTGCGCCGGTTCGTGATCATTCGGTTCACTCCCTGGTCTTGAGCGCTGCGACCATGTCGATATTGTCAATTCGTCTTCGCACAACGAGCGCGCTGGCGATGCCTGCGGCCACCACCGCCACCGCAGCCCATGCATAGGTTCGAGGTTGGATCACGACGGGAAACAGGAACTGGTCAGAACGCATGGCCTGCACAATGGCATGCGAGAGCCCCCAACCGAGCAGCATGCCCAATGGCAGCGCTATGGCGATGCCAATGGCCAGCTCCCCCAGCAGCAGCATGGAAACCTCGGCACGGGTGAAACCCAGCACCCGCAGGCTGGCCAGCTCCCAGGTGCGCTCGGCCAGCGCGATGCGGGCATTGTTGTAGACCACGCCCACCGCGATCACCACCGCGAACACCGTCATGATCGAACTCATGATGCGGATGTTGCGCGCGCTGACCTCGTTCATGTTGCGCTCGAGGCTGGCCTTGCTGAAGGTGCCCACCAGCCTGGGCTGCTGGCGGATCGCGGCGAGCGTGGCCGGCTCCGCGCCGCGCTCCAGGGCCAGCGAGAACGCGGTGGCCACATCCGATTCACCCAGCAGGCGGTTCAGCGCCCGCCGCTCCATGTAGGCGTTCAGGCCCATCATCTCGCGCACGGTTGCCG
>JBKCTS010000513.1:0-3927 GCA_046318695.1 Acidovorax sp. | reverse complement strand
CGCTGCGCGTGGGCCGCACGCAAAGCGCGGAGAAAATTGCCGCGGCAATCCGCAAGCGGCAACCCAATCGCGGCAAGTGGTAGTGGCAAAAGTGCCGTGACTTCCGGCCCGCTCGGGCAGCGCAGGTGTGAAATCAGCCCTGCGCGGCGGCCGGGGCCGGGCGCGTTTGAAGCCGCGCATACAAGCCACCCTGCGCCATGAGTTCAGCGTGGGTTCCCTGTTCTGCAATGCGGCCACGTTCCATCACCACCACGCGGTCGGCATGTTCGATGGTGGACAGGCGGTGGGCAATGACCAGCGTGGTGCGGCCCTGCATCAGGCGCTGCAAGGCATCCTGTACCAGCCGCTCCGATTCGGTATCGAGTGCCGAGGTGGCCTCGTCAAGGATCAGGATGGGTGCGTCCTTGTAGAGCGCGCGGGCGATGGCCAGGCGCTGCCGCTGTCCGCCCGAAAGCTGGGTGGCGTTATGACCCACCAGCGTGTGGATGCCCAGGGGCAGGGCCTCCACATGTTCAGCCAGATTGGCTGCGGCAAGGCTTTGCCGCACCCGTTGTTCGTCCACCACCCCGCCCAGGGCGACATTGGCGGCAATGGTGTCGTTGAACATCACCACATCCTGGCTCACCATGGCGAACTGCGACCGCAAGGAGCCCAGATCCCAATGGGCCAGTTCGTGTCCATCCACCGTGGCAGTGCCCGAGGCGGGCAGCACAAACCGCGGCAGAAGGTTGACCAGGGTGGTTTTGCCCGCGCCCGATGGCCCCACCAGCGCGACCACCTCGCCGGGCGCAACCTGCAGGCTGACGCGGTCCAGGGCAGGGGCGTGGTCAGCGCCGAAGGAAACCGTCACATCGTGCAGTGCCAGCGCGCCACGGACGCGGCCGGCCCGATAGTCCCCACCGGACTCGGCCCCCGTGCTGCCCATCAGGGCAAGACCGCGCTCGAGCGCCGCCACGCCACGCGTCACCGGGCTTGCCACATCGGCCAGGCGGCGGATCGGGGCGATCAGCATCAGCATGGCGGTAATGAAAGAAACGAAGCCACCCACGGTGACTTCCTTGCTGCTCACAGCGCCATGGCTTTGCCACAGGGCAATACAGATGACCACAGACAGCGCCGCCGCCGCTAGCAACTGCGTCAGCGGCGTCATGGCTGCCGATGCAATCGTCGACTTGATGGCCAGACCCCGCAGGCTCTGGCTCAGGCGGGCAAAGCGGCTCGCCTGGGACTGCTGGGCCCCATGCAGCCGCACCATGCGGTGTGCAAGCACGTTCTCCTCTACGACGTAGGCCAGCTCGTCCGTGGCCTGCTGACTGCTCTTGGTCAGGTGGTACAGGCGCCGCGAAAGCGTCTTCATGATCCACGCCACACCCGGTACGATGACGGCCACGATCAGCGTGAGCTGCCAGTTGAGGTAGAGCAGGTAGGCCAGCAGGGCGATCAGCGTGAATCCGTCGCGCGAAATCCCGAGTAGCGCCTGCACGAGCAGCGTAGCCCCGGTTTGCACCTCATAGACCACCGTGTTGGACAGCGCGCTGGCAGACTGCCGCGTAAACAGGCCCATATCGGCCGCGAGCACGCGGTCAAACAAGGCTTTGCGCAGAATCAGCACCCCCTCATTGGCAATGCGGGCCAGCGCATACTGCCCAACGAACTGGGCGATGCCTCGCACGAGGAACACGCCCATGATGGCCAGCGGCACCATCCACAGCGCCAGCGTTCCCTGGGTAAATCCCCTGTCCAGCAGCGGCTGCAGCAGGGCAGGAATCAGTGGTTCGGTCAGGGCGCCGATCAGTGTGGCTGCGATGGCGACGGACCAAGCGGCACGCTGATTTCCAAAGTACACCGCCAACCGGCGAAGTCTCTGCAAAAGGGGGGCTGTCGACGACGGGGCGGTTGACGGCGCGTCGCCCGGTGGGGTGTGGTGCCTTTGCGCGCGATTCTAAGTGGCCTGCCCTGGCCGCAGGGCGGCCCTCAAAGAGTATGAGAGAGATTGAATTCGGTGGAAAAACGCGGCGTGCGGTATGGCCTTCAGCGTTGGCAGTCTGTCATAGACGCCCCTTCAGTTTGGTCCTATTCCTGCAAAGGTTGTGACTGGGCACGCCTGCCAGTGTGTAACATTCGCGTTTGCCCCAAGCGCCCATCCAGGAACGCCGGATGTCAATCAATAAAGACCACACTCCTCACATTTCCTGCATCGCGGCTTCGCCGCAACTCACCCGCCGTCTCGCCATGGCCGCCATCGGCTCGGCCTATGCGTTGCCGGCGCTCGCGCAATTCAAGGTTGAGGTCACCGGTGTCGGGTTGACGCAACTGCCCATTGCCATCGCGCCCTTTCGGGGTGACGCCCAGTCGCCACAGAAAATTGGTGCCATCGTTCAGGCAGATCTGGAGCGAAGCGGTCAGTTTCGTGCCATCGATGCCGCGGGCGCTGTGCTGGACGAAACGACCCGGCCCGACTTGGGGCTGTGGCGCCAGCAGGGCGCGGATTCGCTGGTCGTAGGGAGCATCACGCGCCTTGCCGATGGCCGCTACGATGCGCGTTTTCGGCTATGGGATGCTGTCAAAAGTCAGGACCTGGGGGGCCAGAGCTTTGTCGTCACCCAGGCCGATCTGCGCCTGGTTTCGCACCGTATCGCGGACTTCATTTTCGAAAAGCTTACTGGTGAGCGCGGCGTGTTCTCGACGCGGATTGCCTACGTCTCCAAGTTGGGACCGCGCTACAGCCTCTGGGTGGCCGATGCCGACGGCGAAAACGCCCAGTCTGCTCTGTCAAGTCCGGAGCCCATTATTTCTCCGGCATGGTCACCCAACGGGTCTCAGCTTGCGTACGTATCTTTCGAGTCGCGCAAGCCCGTGGTGTACGTGCACGATGTGGCATCTGGTCGCAGGCGTCTGGTGGCCAACTTCCGTGGCTCCAACAGCGCGCCTGCATGGTCCCCTGATGGTCGTACGCTGGCGGTCACCCTGAGCCGTGACGGTGGCTCGCAGCTCTACACCATCGATGCCAACGGGGGAGAGCCCCGCCGCCTCATGCAGTCGTCCGGCATCGACACCGAACCCGTTTTTTCGAGCGATGGTCGCAACATCTTTTTCGTGAGTGACCGTGGAGGCGCGCCCCAGATCTACCGTGTGTCCTCATCGGGTGGCAACGCGGATCGGGTGACCTTCTCGGGCTCTTACAACATCTCACCCACGATCAGCTCCGATGGCAAGTGGCTGGCCTACATCTCACGTGTATCGGGCGCCTTCAAGCTCCATGTGATGGATCTTGCTAGCGGCAGCGTCAGTGCCATCACGGATACCTCGACAGACGAGAGTCCAAGTTTTGCTCCAAACGGCCGGCTCATCGTTTATGCGACGCAGCAGCAGGGGCGCGATGCGCTCATGACGACCACGCTCGACGGCAAGATCAAGGCGCGTCTTGCAGGGCAAGGCGGCGACATTCGTGAACCTGACTGGGGTCCATTCCAAAAGCCGTGAATGAACTTTCCCCTCTTTTTAGTTTCAGTTATCAATTCTCAGGAGAATTTTGGATGAACAAGCCTCGATTGAAGCGCATCACCCTCGCGCTCACCCTGGCCGCCCTGGTTGCAGGCTGCAGTTCCGGTGTCAAGCTCGATGATGTGCCGGTGGAAGACAAGAACGCGACGCCCACCATGGGTGCGGGAAGCGGTGGCGCCAACCCTGGCTCCACAGGGCAAAGTGGCGTCGCTCCGGTGGACCTGGGTCAGGCCGGGCGTGACGGCGCAGGTCCGTTGGGTGTGGCCCGCGTTGTGTACTTTGATTACGACAGCTATGTCATCAAGCCCGAGTTCCAGTCGCTCATTGAAGCCCATTCGCGTTTTATCAAGGCGACTCCCAATCGCAAGGTGATGATCGAAGGCCACACCGACGAGCGTGGTGGCCGTGAGTACAACCTGGCGT
>JBKCTS010000512.1:0-2894 GCA_046318695.1 Acidovorax sp. | reverse complement strand
CTTCAACAAGCAGTACCCGGGGCCTAACTCAATGTGTGTAACTGAAAACTGGTAGGTTAGTCCCAGATTGACCGATATGGGCTGGTACTTGGGATTGCCGCTCAGTGTGGCGCCCGCAGAGGTCGACTTAAAAGATCCGCTGCCCATCTTGGCCCAGCGCAGGTCGGCACTCACACTCCAGCGATCCGTCAGATCCACTTCGCCGCCCAAGATTGCTTGAACGGCCAGACCCCTCCGGCGTGAGTATTCCTTGTCTGATCCGTCGCGGCTGAGGTCCATGTCCATCTCGGTGACATAGCCCACGCCCGCCCCAACAAACGGTCGCACAATGCCCAGTTTCTGAAAACGGTAGTAGCCGTTGATGAAAGCTGTCGTGGAGGCGAAATCACCCTGGACTGGGGTTCCACCAATGCGCTTGACATCATGGCTGCGGTAATCCCAAGCCAGTTCAGCCGCCCAACCATTGCCATAGCGATAACCGAAGGCTCCGCCCAGGCCGATTCCGGTGCCAAAAGAGCCTCTGCCAGACACACTGGACGAGGTTGCGCGAGATTCGGTAAGGCTGGTCGATGCCAATGAACTGCTGCCGCCGTAAGCGCTGACATACAGGCCGGACCGATCTTGGGCGACGACTGGCATGGCGGCTAACATGGAGAGACCGGCGAACGAGGCGCATACAAGGGACTTGGTGCGGAAAGACATGGTGGGTACCTGGGTAGGATTGGAGTGATCGCGACCGGGAGAATTCGCCGGCTGCTGCACCATTGTTTTTCCAGATGGGTTACTGCAAGGTAACTGTTGGCGAAAGCAGATTCGGAGCCTTTCCGACTTGGAGCGTCGAAAGCGAAAATCGGCCCCAGCGAAGACAGTTTTTGCCGAATTTGCAGCCCCATAGCCGAGCTATGGGGCAAAAAGGCGGTGCTCTCGACCTCAAGTCTCGACACCACGATAAAACCGCACTCACAAGGGCATACCGTCATCGTTTCGCTGGAGGACCGTGAAACTTCCGGGCTGGGCAGCCATGGGGTGTGCCGGACCAATGGCCGTGCCACCCACGCCAGCCCCGCCAGCGCGCGCGGTCAATGTCGGGCGGAGCCCGCAGGCTGACGGGCGAGCTGTTGCTGCACATGCGCCAGCAGGCCCGCACAGGCGTCTTCCACCAGGTCAAGCACCTTGTTGAAGCCCTGCGCGCCGCCGTAGTACGGGTCGGGCACAACGGGGCTGCTCAGCCGCACGCAAAACTCGGTCAGGCGGCGCACCTTGGCCAGATGCCGGGGCGGGCACAGGTCTTGCGCCAGCGCCAGGTTGTCCCAGTCCATCGCCAGGATCAGGTCGTACCGGCCAAAGTCGCTTTCTGTGATCTGCCGTGCGCGCAGGTCCGAAAGCACATAGCCGCGCTGGGCGGCGTGCCGCTGGCTGCGCTCATCAGGCGGCTCGCCAGGGTGGTAGTTGTGGGTGCCCGCCGAATCCACGCGCACCCAGCCGTCCAGCCCGGCTGTGGCCACCATATGACGGAACACGCCGTGGGCCGTGGGGCTGCGGCAGATGTTGCCCATGCACACGAACAGCACGCCGTAGGCGTCGGGCCGGGCATCTGGCGCGACGGGTGCTGCCGTGCCGTTCATACACCAATGAGCACGGGCCCACCCTTGGCCACCGCGCGTTGGTAGGCGGGGCGCGCCACCATGCGGTCCCGGTAGGCCACCAGGTGGCCCGGGCTCCCACCGTGGCTCGTGCGTGACAGGGCTGCCTCCACCGCAAAGCTCATTTGAAAGTCGGCCATGGTCAGGTGTGGCCCTGCAAACCAGGCGTGGCTGGCCAGATGCTTGTCCATGAAGGCCAGTGCAGTGTCCAGGTTCGGGTCGATCAGCTTGGCCTGCACCTGTGTGCACAGCGCCCGCGCGATCGGCTTGACGAAGAAGGGCATGGGCTGGGATGGAATACTCATGAAAACGAGCTTCATCAGCAGCCAGTTCATCAGGGAGCCTTCGGCATAGTGCATCCAGAAGCGGCATTGCCGGTGCTCGGTCGTGCCCGCTACGGGCTGCAGGTGCGCCAGTTCAGCAGGGGCCTGTGCGCCGTATGTTTCCACCAGGTACTCGATGATCGCGCCGGACTCGGCGATCACCGCGTCGCCATCGGTGATCACGGGCGACTTGCCCAGTGGATGGATTTTCGAGAGCGCTGCGGGCGCAAGCTTGGTGTGCTTGTCGCGCTGATAGATTTTCAGCTCGTACGGGACCCCCAGTTCCTCGAGCAGCCACAGGATGCGCTGCGAGCGCGACGCTTCCAGGTGATGCAGGGTGATCATGAGCGCGATGTTAGAGCAGAACCCATCGCGCCGCTGACCGGATGCGCCTGAACCCAAAGCAAAACGCCCTCGTCAGAGGGCGCTTTTTGGATGACAACCAGCGCCTGGGGGCGCGGCGCGATCGGCCGGTCAGCCGCCCTTGCGGGAGCGCTTGCCGGGGTTCTTCTTGCTGCGGGTGGCCACGCCGCGCTCCAGGCTGACGCGCTGACCACGGCCCGGGGTGCGCAGCGTGTAGCCGGGCACGGGAGTCGGTTGTGGAGTGCGCTTGCGGTCTGCTTCGGTGACGATCTTGTTGCCCATGGTGGTCTCTGCGTAGGTTGTAAAACCCCAATTTTAGGCCATGCGCCGTGTCGGGTCGGTCGCTGAGGGCCATGGCATGGGCCGACACCTTCCGGTCGGGCCTGGGGCGGGGGCCCGCGCATTGTGGCAGCGGCTTGCCGTCGGCAGCGCCCTACATGGCCTTGAACAAATGGGCGTAGAGCCGGCTGACCGGCAAGCGCTCAGACCGTCCGGCCAGTGCCAGATGCAGTTTTCCGGACTCGTCCCGGGTGACCGTGGTGATAATGGCGGCGCGCACCAGTAT
>JBKCTS010000511.1:0-3983 GCA_046318695.1 Acidovorax sp. | reverse complement strand
ACATAGCCCACCAGAAACATCACGATGACGATGGCAATCACGGTCACGATGGCGGGGTAGAGCGCGGCCCCAAGCAGTTTGGCCTTGAGGGCCTGGCGCTCTTCCAGGTCATCGGCCAGGCGCTCAAGCACCAGGCCGAGGTTGCCGCTGTGCTCGCCCGCGCCGATCACCGCGCAGTAAATGTCCGAGAACTCGCGTGGGTGCTGTGAAAGCGCGCGCGCAAAGCTTGAACCGGCGTTGACCTCCGAGCGCAGCGCCGCCACCAGGTTGCGCTGGCGTTCGTCGTCGGCTTCGTCAGACAGAGCAGTGAGTGCACGCTCCAGCGGCAGGCCCGATGAAACAAGCCCTGCGATCTGCCGTGTCCAGATGGCGAGCCCCGTGGCGTTGAACACCGGACGGGTCAGCAG
Source organism: Acidovorax sp. (assembly GCA_046318695.1). Classification (GTDB taxonomy): domain Bacteria; phylum Pseudomonadota; class Gammaproteobacteria; order Burkholderiales; family Burkholderiaceae_C; genus Acidovorax. The sequence continues at coordinate 3,576 of JBKCTS010000511.1, read as the reverse complement.
CCGCTGGCCCAGGCTGGCGGTGGAGCCGTCCAAAGAACGCCCCGTCTGCACTTGCTCCACCACCAGCGGCACCAGCGCCTGGGCCCGCAGCATGCTGCGGGCCGCCTTTGCGGTGTCGGCCTCCACCAGCCCTTTGCGGGTCTGACCTTGGGCGTCGAGGGCTTCAAAAGAAAAGGCGGGCATGCAAGGGTCGATATTCGCGGTGAAACAGCAAGACCGCCATACTAGCCTGTAGTGCCGTCTCGGGATTTCACCGACCCACGGGCCACTGACGCCCGGGCCATCCACGCTGTATGGCTTGGCGCGTGCTGACGAAACGAGTCCGCTCATCCCAGGGTTTGTGGCGCCTTGCACACGATTTATTGGCCAGGTGAACTCGATAATGCGTGACTTTTGATGGGTACGATTAAGATATCTTCGAAATTGAGAGGGAGCTGTGCAGCGGCGCCCGTCGCTTGCTTTCGCTCACGAAGGAGAAAGTTTCAATGAACAACATGTCTGTTTGGGGTGGGTTGCTGGTTGCTTTGGCCCTGTCGGGCTGCGGGGGTGGAGGCGGAGGGGACGAGGCCGTGGCCCCGCCCCCACCAAAGCCGCCGACCACCGTCGTGACCGGTGCCGAAGGTCTTTGGTTGGGTCAAACCCCTGACGCATTGAACGTATTGGCCCTCCACCTCGAAAACGGCGAAACCTGGAGTGTGTTGAGCGCTAACGACGGCACCGTCGTAAGCTTTTCCCAGGGGAATATCCTGGCATCGGCTCCGGACCAGATTACCGGGACCGGCCGATATTTCAATGTGGTGGACCAGGCATCGCTGGTGCTGCGCAGGATTGACCCCGTTAGTTACTTCGGACGGTTCTCCGTCAGGGATTCCGTCCAAATTACCGCCCCCAATCAGTTGAAGTACTCCGGTACGTACAACGTGCTGTACGAACAGCCGTCGGTGATCAGCGAAGTGGTGGGTACTTATGTGGGCTCGGCCATTGGCAACCAGGTCAGGATTCCGTCGATTACCTTTGGGGTGACGACGGGTGGCTTGGTATCAACCAACTCCTACGCCGGCTGCTCGGTTCGCGGAACCCTGGTGTCACGCGCCAGCGGCCGCAACGTTTTCGACCTGCCGCTGACGTTCAACGGCGCAGCATGCCCGGTGGTTAACGGCTCGGTGATCAACCTCGTGGTGGTCTACAACCCCAATACCCGTTCGATCGCGCTCATGGGGCAGAACTCCGGCAAGGACCAGACCTACATCTTCACGGGACTCAGGAGCTAAGCCAGGTCCTTCGACGGGTTCGCTCGCGCTTGAAAGGCTTGTGAGGCCCGGTGGGGGCTTCACTTGCTGTGTGCAGCGGCGGCACGTTGTTCCGGGCACCGCACCTCTGTCTTCCAAGCGTCAGCGTGCAGGCGCCTATGGCCCCCATCGGGTTGACCTTGCTGCCCGTTCCGTTTCGGGGCCGTTGATCACGGCGGCGGCCAGGAGGCCATCGTTCGACGCAGGCGGATGACTCTGGCGTGGGCGGGTATGCCGCGCATCCCGTCAGGTGAGGCTGCCTTGGCTCAGTAGCTGCGCCCCGCCTTGTACATCGCATGCTGTCGCCGGTTCAGCGTGGCGGCCTCACCCAGCCTTCCCATCGCCACCCCGGCATGGGCGTGGGTGATGGCCAGGCCCAGGCCATCGGCCGCATCGGTGCCGGGCAGACCGGGCAATTGCAGCAGCCGCCGCACCATCTCCTGTACCTGGCTTTTTGCCGCGCGTCCGTGTCCGACCACGGCCTTTTTCATTTGCAGCGCGGTGTACTCGGCCACGGGCAGGTTGCTGGCCACCAGCGCAGTGATGGCCGCGCCGCGCGCCTGGCCCAGCAGCAGCGTGGACTGGGGGTTGACGTTGACGAACACGATCTCGATCGAGGCCACATCGGGCTCATAGCGCGCAGCAACTTCGGTGATGCCGTCGAACAGGATTTTGAGGCGCCCGGGCAGGTCGCCCAGTGCCAGCGTGGTGGTGCGGATGGTGCCGCTGGCCACGTAGCTGAGCTTGTGGCCGTCCACGTCCACCACGCCGAAGCCGGTGGTCTGCAGGCCGGGGTCGATGCCTAGAATTCGCATTGCTATAAGTTTAGTAGCTATCAGGGCAATACAGTCGAGCGCAAGTGGCTGTTTTGACTACAAGCCGAAGTACCAGCGCACCGAATGGAAGAACACGGGTGCCGCAAAGCACAGCGCATCCACCCGGTCGAGCAGGCCACCTGCGCCTGTGACGGACATGCCCTGCATGCCCCAGCTGGTGATGCCGCGGTCACGCTTTAACGCCTTCATCACCAGATGACCCAGGCTGCCGGCAAGGCAGGCCAGCAACGCCAAGCCCAGCGCCTGCCCGGGCTTGAAGGGCGTAATGAACGAGAGCAGGGTACCCGCCAGCCCGCCCGCTGCCACGCCCGCCAGCCAGCTTGCCCACTGAAAGCTCTGGCTCACGTTGGGCGCCACCGGGGTGTGCGGAAAGCGCCGCCCCAGCAGGTGTTGCACCACCATACAGGTCTGCACCACAAACACCAGGAAGAACACCACAAACGCGCCCTTGTCCCGATAGCCCGGAAAGTCCAGCAGCAGCAGCGCGGGCACATGGCTCATGCCATACACGCAGACCATGATGCCCCACTGCAGCTTGGCATTGCGCTCCAAAAAACCCTTCGGGTCGTTGGCCAGCGCGCTCACCACGGGCAGCGCCAAAAACACATACACGGGGATGAATACCGTGAACAGGTCAAACATCTTGCTGCCCACAAACCAAAACTGCAGCGGCAGCACCACAAAAAACGCCAGCACCAGACTGCGGTGGTCGCCGCGCCGCGTGGGCGACAGCGTGATGAACTCGCGCAACGCAAAAAAGGCCACGACGGCAAACAGCACCGTGGCCACCGTCTCGCCCAGCACCCAGCCCACCCAGAACACCGTGGTCATGCCCCAAGAGGTCTTGAGCAGCCCCCGAAAGCGCCGCGCCTCCAACGCGCGCGCCTCGGAGCCGGGCCCGTTGTCATGGTGCTCGCGCAGGGAGTGCACAAAGACCCATGCGGTCACGATGGACAGGATGCCGAACACCACCACAAACAGCGCGCCCACCTGCTGGGCGGCCGTCAGGCCGCGCAAAAAGCTGTTCATGGCGCTGCCCGATCTGCCATGCGGTGGCGTGGCGTGACGCGCCGTGCCACGAAATGGCCCGGTGCGCGTTGCCGCAGGGTCGGTGGATGGTGCATGTCAGATGTCCCTGAGCGACAGCACGGCGGCCCGCGCACGGTCCAAAAAGGGGCGACGCTCCTCGCCACGCTCGAGCGCAATCGGCGCGCCAAACGTCACCGAGCACAGGATGGGCACGGGCACCACTTCGCCCTTGGGCATCACCCGCTGCACGTTGTTGATCCAGGCTGGCACCAGCACCACCTGCGGAAACATCTGCGCCAGCTTGAACAGGCCCGACTTGAACGGCTGCGGCTCATCGCCATGGCCGCGCGTGCCTTCCGGAAAGATCACGATGGAATCACCGCTTTCCAGCGCCCGCACCAGCGGAGCCAGCGGATCGCTGG
>JBKCTS010000510.1:0-2967 GCA_046318695.1 Acidovorax sp. | reverse complement strand
CATCTGGCATGCGGCGGCCCTGCGCGACGCGGGCCGCCCTTGCCTGAAGGAAGCCGCCATGGCCAAGCTCTTTGCCAGCGAAATCGCCGAGCAGGTGTGCAGCGCCGCCATCCAGACGCTGGGCGGCTACGGCGTGGTGAGCGACTTCCCGGTGGAGCGCATCTACCGCGATGTGCGCGTGTGCCAGATTTACGAAGGCACGAGCGACGTGCAAAAAATCATCATCCAGCGCGCGCTGGCGTGATTGCGCGGCGGGGGTGGCAGCCGCGCCCCGGTTTTTGGATCACCGGTTGCTGCAGTGGTTGCTCAGTTAGCAGCCAGGCGAGGTGCGGCCGGGCGAGGTGCGGCCGGGCGGTGACCCAGCGGTACGTTGCCTCCTGTGGCCTGCTCCAGCTTGAAGGTCGACACAGCTTTGACGAGGCTGTCGGACTGCTGTTTGAGGTGGGATGCCGACGCAGCCATTTCTTCAACCAGTGCGGCATTTTGCTGCGTCGTCTGGTCAATCTGACCCATAGCCTCGCTCACCTGCCCGATCCCCGTGGTCTGCTCGGACGACGAGTGACGGATCTCGGCCATCACCGTGGCCACATCGCGGATGCTGCTGACCACCTTCTGGATCGTATCGCCTGCGTTGATGGCCAGTGTGCTTCCCTGGTCCACACGCTCGGCGCTGTTATTAATCAGGGTCTTGATCTCCTTGGCAGCGTCCGCCGAGCGGCTGGCCAGAGCGCGCACCTCGCTGGCGACCACGGCAAACCCGCGGCCCTGCTCGCCTGCGCGCGCCGCCTCCACGGCGGCGTTCAGTGCCAGGATGTTGGTCTGGAATGCGATCGAGTCGATCACGCCAATGATGTCGGCGATTTTCTGTGAGCTGGTCTGGATGTCCTTCATGGTCTCGACCATGCGGGTCATGGCGTCCCCGCCCTCCTGGGCAATGTCCGACGCCTTCGCGGTCAACGCGTGGGCGCCATCGGCGCTCTCTGCATTCTTGGCCACGGTGGCTGTCATCTGCTCCATGGAGGCCGCGGTTTCCTCCAGCGACGACGCCTGCCCTTCAGTGCGTGCCGACAGGTCCTGCGTGCCCTGGGCAATCTGGCCGCTAGCGGCCGCAACGGACTCAGCGCCTTCGCGCACCATGCTCACCACTTGGTTGAGTTTGTCACGCATGGCGTCCATGTTGGCCATCACGCTGCCTGCGCTCAGGCTGCGAGCGTTTTGCTGAGTGAGGTCTCCCTGGGCGATGCGCGTTGCTGCAGCCGCCAGTTCGTGCGGCTCAGCGCCCAGCACCCCCACAATTTTGCGCACGATCAACTGGGCCGCCACCACAGATGCGATCAAAGCAACCAGCGCCAGCGCCAGCAGCGCTTGCAGCGTCGTGGCATTGTCCGTCGCTGCCTCCTTGTAGGCCTTGCTTGCCGTGTCCACCTGTAGGTCGATCAATGCATTCAGCGTCTTTTGCACGGGCGGTGAGAGCTTGCTGATGGCCTCAAGCCCTGGAGCGGCTTCGTCAAACTTTTGCCCGCGCAGGGCTTCTGCGGTGGGCTTTTCTCCGCTGTCACGGTAGGTGGCCCACTCACCCTCCATCTGCTTGATCAACTGCTTTTCGTCAGCGGTGGCGACGTGGGCGGAATACGCTTTCCAGAAGTCCGCAGCCCGCTGGATGTTCTTGTCGTATTCCGCGACGCGGCGCTGGGTCACCGCCGTGTCACGGCTCTCATGGGCATCCACCAGAATGATCCGGTTGCGGGCGATCAGGTAACGGATGTCGCCGAGCTGTTGCAAGGCCACCGTTCGGTCCTCATAAATGGTCTGCATGGATTCATTCGACTGCGTCAACGCACGGTACGAAAACGCGACGCATATCACCATGAGCGCGATCACCACGCCGAATCCGAGCAGCAGGCGTTGTGCAGTGGACAGAGAAGAGTGGTTCATGTTGAGCCTCCAGGCCTGGTTGTGACGATGGTCAGGCGTTCAGTGTAACCATTTGTTTGCAAGCAGGGGCTGCGGTCAGCGGCGTTCAGCAGGCGCTGGTGGGTGTGCCGCGTGGACCTTTTGCAAGCGCACGGCCTCGGGTGGCCTTGAACACTTGGACGGCAGGGTTTGCGACCTGGAGTGGCTGCAGACGCAAGCAGGGTTGGAGGTTCATGGCAAGCGCAGCAGGCAGCCCAGGGACGTCAGCCCAAAGCACGCCAATCTGGTCACGAAGCGCATGCTGCAAAACGCGGATGTCCAGCGGAGCCGAGCAGTGCGGCCACGCGACGCAACGATGTGTGCACAAGCCCCAGCGTCTGCGTTGCCGCCGACGGCTTCCAAGTCCGACAGTATCCCGGAGCAGTTCCAGCGGTATGTTCGACCGCGTGGCCGTGGTGGCCCGGGCGCGGCCGACCCTTCTCGCTACGCGTACCCGAACTGACCGGGCACAGGCCGCCGCTCGTACAGGTCTTCGGCGCCCACCCGAAGCTTCACGGCCTGGTCGGGTACGGTGCCGGTGACGGCGTGGGTGGAGATGCTGGTGTCGCGGCGCAGCGGATGGGAGCGGACATCGCCATTGGCGCGGGTGAGGGCCGCCACGATGGGCGTCTTGGCGGAATCACCCCGGTGCGTGACCACCGCGATCTCGCCGCTGACAAGCTTGACATAGCAACCCGGCGGGTAGATGCCCATCTCCTTGATCAGCATGCTGGCGACCGGGTTGCCGCTGCTTTGCAAGAACAGGTCGCGCGCCGCCTGTTGGGCTGGAAGCGATTTGCGGCCCGCACGCGGGCTGTGCTTGGCTGTGAAGCTGTCGACAAAGCGCACGATCTGCGACATCTCATTGGGTGTCTGCAGGCTCGCTGGGTAGCCCTTGCCGCCCTGGACCTCGTGGTGCTGCTCGACGGTGCTGAGCCAGACGCTGTCGGTCAGGCCGGCATCCCGCAGCATTTGGGCGCTGGCAGTGGGGTGCTCTTGGATCAACTCGCGCTC
>JBKCTS010000509.1:0-4741 GCA_046318695.1 Acidovorax sp. | reverse complement strand
GGCCACGGTGTCAAACCCGCTGCCGTCCTGCGTGGTGACCATGTTGGCGAACGAGTCGAACCCATCCAGGCGCATGCGCTCGCCGCTGCAACTCCACAAGCCGGCCACATTGACCACCACGTTGCTCAGATGGTTCAGATCGATGTTGCGTTGCAGCATTTGCGCTTGCTGCGGGTTGGGCTCGAAGCAGTGAACCTTCAGTCCGCGCCCGGCGATCGCACGGGCCACCAGCACCGCGTGGTCGCCAAAGTAGGCGCCGCCCACCAGCACGTCGCCCTGCAGGTCGCACGCCAGTTCCAGCAGCAGCTTGGTGGTCTGAGGCTCCCACACGTGGCTTGGATGCTCTTGTTCGGAAAGCAGAAAGTCGCGGGCAATCTTGGTGCGGTACAGAAACTGGAACCGCGTTCCGTCGGCCAACACTTTCTCGTACTCGTCGGTGTCCAGGTGCAGCGCGTCGATGATGGGGCCCACCACCTCGTCGCGCACCGGGCCGTCAAACGCGATGTGGTCTTCGCTCTCGCGCAGCAGGGCAATCAGGCGCGCGCGCAGTGCCGGGTCGCGGCCCAAGGTTTGCATGGCGTTCTGCAGGCGCTTGCCGTCCAGATCACGCGGGTCGTTGCTGGTCAGTGCAGTGGTGGCGGTCATGGCGCGGGGACTCCTCAGGTTCAGGAAATGCAGGGATTCAAAACACTTCAAGCCGCGGCACCGCCACGGCAAACTGCCCGCCCCAGCCGCGCACATCGTCCAGTTGCGCGGCCACTTCGCTGCGCAGGTTCCAGGGCAGGATCAGCACACGGTCAGGCCGGTGGGCGCGCAGGTGCGCCTCATCGACGATGGGGATGCGGCTGCCCGGCAGGTACTGCCCCTGCTTGGCGGGGTTCTTGTCCACCACGTAGGGCAGCAGGTCGGGCCGCACGCCGGCAAAGTTGAGCAAGGTATTGCCCTTGGCGGCGGCGCCGTAGGCCCCCACGGTCAGGCCAACAGACTGGCAATGCAACAAAAATGATAGCAATTCATGTTTGATTCGCAGTGCCTGCGACTGGAAATCGCTGTAAAAGTCTTCGCCCAGCATGCCTGCGGCGGCCTCGGTGGCCAGAAGGCGCGCTACGCGGGCGCTCCCCTCGGGCGTGGCTTGCGGGTGAGCCGTGGTGTCGGCGCGGGCGGCAAACACGCGCAGGCTGCCGCCGTGGGTGGGCAGCTCTTGCACATCCACCACCACGAGGCCATTGGCAGCGAAGACGCGCTGCACCGCCGTGAGCGAGAGGTAGGAGTAATGCTCGTGGTAGGCCGTATCAAACTGGCATCCCTGCACCATGCGCAGCAGGTGCGGAAACTCGAACGTGGCCACGCCCTGCGGTTTAAGCAGGCGGGCAAAGCCGGCCACAAAGTCGTTGATGTCGGGCACATGGGCGAGCACGTTGTTGGCGGCGATCAGGTCGGCCTGGCGGCCTGCGCTGGCCAGTTCATCGGCCAGCGCCACGCCAAAAAAGCGCTCGACTACATCGAGCCCCAGCGCGCGTGCCGCCTGGGCGGTGCTGGCCGTGGGCTCGATGCCGTAACAAGGAATGCCCGCCTGCTGCACGTATTGCAGGAGGTAGCCATCGTTTGAGGCCACTTCCACCACGCAGCTCTCAGCGCCCAGCGCGAGGCGCTCCCGCATGGCCTGCACATAGGCGCGGGCATGCGCCAGCCATGACGACGAAAACGAGCTGAAGTAGGCGTAATCGTGGGTGAACAGCGCTTCGCGGCCGGCGTGGTCTTCGGTTTGCACCAGCCAGCAGTGCTGGCACACCAGCACGCGCAGCGGGTACCAGGTTTCGGGGCCGCGCAGGGCGGCCTCGCTGAGGTAGGCGTTGGACGGCGGCGCGCTGCCCAGGTCGAGAAACGGCAGGTGCAGCGGCTGACCGCAGTGTCGGCACTTCACAGGCGCACTCCTTCAAACAGGTCGGTCAGCCGCGCGTGGCTGCGGTCGCGGTCGGACATGTCGGCCACGGGCAGCGGCCAGGGCAGCGCGAGCAATGGGTCCAGCGGGTTCAGGCCCGCCTCGGCCCCCGGCGCGTAGGCGGTCGAGTGCAGATACAGCAGCTCGGCATCATCGGACAGGGCCTGAAAGCCGTGCGCGAAGCCGGGCGGGATGAGCAAGGCGCAGGCGTTGTCCGGCGACAGGCGCTCGGCATGCCATTGCAAAAAGGTGGGCGAGCCTGCGCGCAGGTCCACGGCCACGTCCCACACCTCACCATGCAGACAGCTCACCAGCTTCATTTCGGCATGGGGCGGGCGCTGGTAGTGCAGGCCGCGCACGCTGCCGCGCTGGCGTGTGATGCTGCGGTTGATCTGGGCAATGGGCTGCGTCCAACCCGCAGCGGCCAACTCCTCAGCGCAGAACATGCGCTCGAACAGGCCGCGCGCGTCGAGCAAAGGCTGGCGCTGCACGCGTACCAAGCCCGAAAGCGGCAGAGCGGTGCAGGCAACGCGCGCGCCCGCCGTGGGGGTCATTCGGCGGCCTCCCAGGCATCAATATCGGCAAAACACAGCGCGCGCGCATCGGCGCCGCCATGCTGCGCGCGGTACCAGGCCATGGTGCGCTCTACGGCCGTGTTCAGGCCCCAGCGGGGCGCGACGCCCAGCGCCTGGCGGGCATGTGCGGTTTCCAGCGCCAGCCAGCCAGCCTCGTGGGGCCATTTGCTATTATTTTCATAGCTAACTTCGCTTTCTGAATAAGCGCAACCAGCCATTTTTATCACATTTCCGACCGTGGCAGCCTCGTGCGGCAGTGGGCCGAAGTTGTAGGCGCCTGCGCGGGCGGGCTCCACCCACAGGCGTTCGGCCAGGCACAGGTAGGCGGCCAGCGGCTCGATCACATGCTGCCAAGGGCGTGTGGCCTCGGGGCGGCGGATATGAACGGGTTGCCCGGCACTCCAGGCCCGCACGGCGTCGGGCAGCAGGCGGTCGGCCGCCCAGTCGCCGCCGCCAATCACGTTGCCTGCCCGGGCGGTGGCCACGGCCACGCCCTGGGCAGCCAGGAACGCATCACGGTAGCTGGCGGTGATGATCTCGGCCGCCGCCTTGCTGGCGCTGTAGGGGTCGTGGCCGCCCAGCGGGTCGTCTTCGCGGTAGGGGTAGGCCCACTCGCGGTTGCGGTAGACCTTGTCAGTGGTAACCACCACCGCCACGCGTGCGTCGGTCTGGCCGCGCAGCGCATCGAGCACATGGGCCGTGCCCATGATGTTGGTGGCATGGGTGCCCAGCGGGTCTGCATAGCCCGCGCGCACCAGTGCCTGCGCGGCCAGGTGCAGCACGATCTGCGGGCGGGCGGCCTGAACCTGCGCTGCCAGGGCCACCGCATCGCGCACGTCACACACGCGATCGGCGCTCAGCACATCGCCCACGCGGGCCAGGGTGAACAGATTGGGTTCGGTGGCGGGCGGCAAGGCGAGGCCGGTGACCTCGGCCCCCATGCGCGCCAGCCACAGAGCCAGCCAGCCGCCCTTGAAGCCCGTGTGCCCGGTCAGCAGCACACGCTTGCCGCGCCAGAAGTCGGGGGTGGGCTGCATGGCGCTGGGCATCACCAGGTCTTCCACGGGGCCTTGCCGCTTTGCCATAGCTCTTCGAGCAGGTTTTTCTCCCGCAGGGTGTCCATGGGCTGCCAAAAGCCTGTGTGCTCAAAGGCGCGCAACTGGCCGCTTTGCGCCAGCTGGGTCATGGGCTCCAGCTCCCAGCTGGTGGCGTCGTCGGCGATGCGCGAGATCACCTCGGGCTGCAGCACAAAGAAGCCGCCGTTGATCCAGCCGCCATCGCCGCGGGGCTTTTCTTCAAACCCGTGTACCGCGTCGCCCTGACGCACCAGCGCGCCATAGCGCCCGGGTGGCTGCACGGCGGTGACGGTGGCCTGGCAGCCATGGGCGCGGTGAAAGGCAAACTGCGCCGTCATGTCCAGATCGGCCACGCCATCGCCGTAGGTAAAACAAAACGGCTGGCCGGGCTCCAGGTATTCCTGCACGCGGCGCAGGCGGCCGCCCGTCATCGTGTTCTCGCCCGTGTCCACCAGCGTGACGCGCCAGGGTTCGGCGTGCCGGTGGTGCACTTCCATGCGGTTGTTGGCCATGTCAAAGGTCACGTCGGACATGTGCAGGAAGTAGTTGGCGAAGTATTCCTTGATGACGTAGCCCTTGTAGCCCAGGCAGATCACGAACTCATTGACGCCGTGCGTGGCGTACATCTTCATGATGTGCCACAGGATGGGGCGCCCCCCGATCTCGATCATGGGCTTGGGTTTGAGGTGTGACTCTTCGGAAATGCGGGTTCCCAGGCCACCGGCGAGCAATACAGCTTTCATGGCATCAAGCATAGTGAAGCCATGCGTTGCAGCAAAGCCGGTGTGGAGGGGAAAACGCGGCGCATCTCAGGCCTTCAAGCTTGCTTGGCGCACCAGCGGGCAAACATCTCCCGGTACGCCGCTTCCACATCGCGGGCAAACCCGGGTTCGTCCATCAAGGCGGAGGCCTGCATCTGCGCACGCAGCGCGCGCCGTATCTTGGCCAGGCGCGGCAGGTCGCTGGCCAGGGCTACCAGCTTGTCGACGTATTCCTCTTCGCTGTGTGCAATCCACTCGGGATGCCCCACGGCCGACAGCACGGAGGCCCCCAGCGTGCCCATGCTGGGCGCACTGGCCAGCGACACAAAGGGCAGGCCCATGTAGAGCGACTCGATCAGCGTGGTGCCGGAGTTCTGCGGAAAGCAG
>JBKCTS010000508.1:0-1942 GCA_046318695.1 Acidovorax sp. | reverse complement strand
CCGCTGTACCCGCGCCGCTGGAGTGGGCTGGGCCTGCTGATTGCGCTGGCCCCTGGCCTCGGGTCGCTCGTGTGGGGCGTTCCGTTTTTGACCCGTCACACGGCCCACCGGTCCCTGCCGGGGGTGGGTGAGATCCATGGTGCCAGCGCCCTGGTCGTCGACATTGGCGTGGTCACGCTGGTGGTGGGCTCCACCATGCTCATCCTGACCGGCATCGCCCACCAGTCGGTGCGCAGCCACCGCTACCGCAATGCGCGCGCGGCCGACGATGAGCAAGCGCCCGCAGCCATTCGGGGAGAAGGCCCATGGAACTGATACTGGCGCTTGCCATCGGCGTACTGACTGGCTCGGGCGTGTGGCTGTTGCTGCGCCCGCGCACCTTCCAGGTCATCATGGGCCTGTCGCTGTTGTCGTACGCGGTCAACCTGTTCATCTTCAGCATGGGGCGGCTGGGTCTCGCCATTGACAAGGAGCCGGTGCTGCAACCAGGCATTCCGCAGGACCTGGCCCACTATGCGGACCCCATGCCGCAGGCCCTCACGCTCACGGCCATCGTGATCAGCTTTGCCATGACGGCGCTGTTTCTGGTGGTGCTGCTGGCCTCTCGCGGCATGGCCGGCACCGACCATGTGGACGGTGCACGCGCCAAGGATCACTGACATGACCTCCGTGGCGATTTTTCTGGAACGGCTGATGCCGCACCTGATCCTGGCACCCATTGCGCTGCCACTGGTCACGGCCGGGCTGATGCTGCTGCTGCGCGAGGAGCGCCAGCGCACCAAGGTAGCGATGAACATTGCATCGACACTGCTGGGCCTGGTGGTGGCGGTGCTGCTGCTGGTGCAGGCCCAGCAACCGGGCGGCCAGGCCAGCATGGGTGTGTACCTGGCTGGCAACTGGCCCGCTCCATTTGGCATCGTGCTGGCCATCGACCGCCTGTCGGCCATGATGCTTGTGCTCACCAGCACCGTCGCGCTGTGCAGCGTGCTGTTTGCCGTGGCGCGCTGGCACCGCGCGGGTGTGCATTTCCACCCCCTGTTCCAGTTCCAGCTGATGGGTCTGGCAGGGGCGTTCCTCACGGCCGATCTGTTCAATCTGTTTGTATTTTTCGAGATCCTGCTGGCCGCCTCCTACGGGCTGCTGCTGCACGGCTCGGGGCGGCCCCGGGTGTCAGCCGGGTTGCATTACATCGCGATCAACCTGGCTGCGTCGTCGCTGTTCCTGGTGGGCGTGTCGATGCTCTACGGGATCACCGGCACCCTGAACATGGCGCACCTGGCGCAAAGCATTGCGGGCGTGGCGCCTGCCGACCGGGGGCTGCTGCACAGCGCGGCCGCCATTTTGGCGCTGGCTTTTCTCATCAAGGCAGCCGTGTGGCCCCTGAACTTCTGGCTGGTGCCCGCCTACAGCGCAGCCACGGCACCCGTGGGCGCGCTGTTCGCGCTGATGACCAAGGTGGGCGTGTACAGCGTGTTGCGACTGTGGACGCTGGTGTTTGGCGCGGAGGCTGGCGAATCGGCCCTGTTTGGCAGCCAGTGGCTGATCGTGGGCGGCATGCTGACGCTGGTGTTTGGCGCTGCAGGCATGCTGGCCTCCCAGCGACTGGGCCATCTGGCGGGGTACGCGGCCATCCTCTCGTCGGGTACGCTGCTGGCGGCCCTTGGCTTTGGGCAGACCGGGCTGACCGCCGGGCTGCTGTACTACCTGCCGGGCTCGACGATGGCCATCAGCGCGCTTTTCCTGCTCAGCGATCTGATCGACCGCTGGCGCAACGACGGCTCCAACCTCGCGCCGCATGAGCACCGCGATGAAGCGCCGTTTCTCGCGGCAGACTTGCGGCCCGCGCAGGCCATCAATCTGGACGACCAAGAGCGGGCACTGATCGGCAAGGTGATTCCGGCCGCTACCGCGTTTTTGGGCCTGGCCTTCATGGGCTGCACCC
>JBKCTS010000507.1:0-5232 GCA_046318695.1 Acidovorax sp. | reverse complement strand
GGAGGACCAAGGATGAGATTCCAGCAGCTACCTGACGGCTCACTGCTCGACCGAGATACAGGCGAGATTTTAGATCAGAGTCGTGGAACTTTTGTCTTTGTTCCGTCGCGTATTAAGATCAAAGAGGGGTGGTTTATGGCTTTTCAAGACGCTTTTGAAAGCCTTGCGAGAGATAAAGATCTCTGGGGTCAGCCCACCGCTGTTCTTCATTTTCTTATGAGTCGACTGAACTTCGATAACTATATAGCTCTTGAACAAAAAGAGATCTCCGACAAGCTCAGCGTGGACAAATCGGATGTCAGCAGATCGATCAGAAAGCTTTTGGATAAAGGGATTCTCGAAAAGGGTCCTCGAATTGGGAAGAGCTTCTCTTACAAGCTGAATCCTCTGTACGGTTGGAAAGGTCGGGTAAAAAACCTTAACGAAGAACGCAAGAAACGCTTGTCCGTCATCGACGGCGGCAAGGAATAACGCTCACTTTCTCATCCAGCGTGAGAGCAACCCTTTGCCCTCCCCTTTTAGCATGGCCAGCATTTCTGCATTGAGCTTCAGAATTTCTCCCTGAAGCTCTTTGTTTTGCGTGCGCAACTCAGCTTTCTCGATCCGATCCTGATCCACGGTCGATCGCAGGATCGCTACCTGATCGCGGAGAGCCTGCAGGAGCGGATCGCCCGATCGGGGGTCGGATCGATCCTCGTCGCGATCCGCGCTCGCTCCGGATCGCAAGGTGATCGCATAGTGCGCGATCACCTCCTCCCTGTGGACCAGATGCCGTCCTTGGACGTCTTTGTGCCCGTGGAGCCTGCCTTCGTTCACCAGCCGACGCAGGGCACCAGGGGTCTTGCCGACGAGCCGTGCGGCTTCGGAGAGAGGGATCGGATCGCTCATGGGGACCTCCAGGATCGGCGTCTTGGATCGATCCCGCACCGGACGATCAGAGGGGCGATCCAGGATCGATCCTCGCCCGACACTGGAGCGATCGGGGTGTCAACATCTCGTCACTCTTGATAACCGTGATTATCCTTAGTGGACTACTTCGTAGCCGAGGCGAAATAGTCTTTGCAGAGGTCCGGACCAATCTTCCAGTTTCCAGTCCCCTTAAGTAAGGTTTCGTTTCCTTCGAACTCATCTTCGCTGTTCAAAGCTTCGACTTCGAAATTTATTCCTGTACCGGATCGATCAAAACAGTGTGTGTTGTCTTTGTTTGTACAGTTAACCTCTATATGCCAAGAGGTATCTGGTTGCTTCTCTGCGCTGACGTCACATGTGTTTTTGTAAGGACCTTTTATTAAAGGAACTGAAGGGTTCTGGAGGTCCTGCTCGAGCCTTACAATCTCACATGGGTGCGGCTCCCTCCGGTCGCCGCACCTAAACCGCCCTCAGCCGCGCCCGGCGTAGGATCGCTGGGTCCGCGTAACGTGCGGCATGGGTCGCCTGGAACCCGATTTCTTGATGCATGACCCAGTAGGCCTCGAAGTCGTGGCTCGCCACGAGGGAGCGCAGGCGCAGAACGGCTTCGGCACCCTCCACACTCCAGCGCGCGCCGGTGATGTCCATACGGTCCTTGACGAGGTGACGACACGCTCCCTCGATGACCCCGGTCGCGATGGGCAGGCCCTGGGCGAGGTAGAGGTCGTACCGGAGGTAGGGTCGAAGGGCGGTGAGGTACTTGGCGACCTCTTCGACGCGTTTCTCGTCGTTTCCTTCCAGGCCGCGCCGGGCTGCGAAACGACGAACCTGGCGGCAGACCTCCTTCGATTTGCCGTCGAGGATCATGCGTAGGCGCGCTGTGACCCACGCTTGGCCGTTGGGATCCCCCTCGGGGAAGAACAGCCAGACGATGCCCCAGAGATACTCGATGACGTGGATGAGGTCGGCGATGATGACAACCTCGCGCCCGCAGTCCTTGACGGCCCTTTCGACGGCCTGTCGCTGTGCGCGGTTCCCGTCGATGAGGACGACCCATGCGCGCGAGCCCGAAGGGTCGCGCCGCTTCGCCTCGGCGAACATCTCGGCGATGACCGCCTCGGGCTCTTCGGTGATGTTGGCCCAGACGCGCTTGTCGGAGGGCCGCGGCCTTTTCGACTTGGAGATTTCGTGAGCCAGCTCACCCACGATGTCGTCGGTCGTCCGTTGGAAGGGAGCGATGTCGTAAACGGTGGCGACCTGCGCCATGCGCTTGCGGTTGGCCTTCTCGCCCGAGGAAAGCCGCTTGGAGAGCTTGTTCTTGGAGCTTTCGGCCTTGGCGCGGGTCGATTCGCGCAGGTCCTCGGTCCGCACGACCACTCCCTTGCCGTCGGTGCTCATGGCCAGGACGTCACGGCAATTCGGCGCTTCACCCTCGGGCTTCTCGGCATCCCCCGTCTCGCCCGACTCCTGGCGTGCGCGGGTTTCGTAGAACTCCTGGAAGTCGATAACCGCCGCCAGCGCCGCCTCCTCGGCTTGGCGTTTGCCAGGAGCCACGCCAAGGAAGGCCTTTACCGTCGCGCAGGCCTGTTCGAACGAGCCTCGGGCCGACTCGCGCGCGACGTGCTCGAGCATCGAGTAGGACATGTGGGACTCGGCGGGCAGGTTGAGCAATCCGTCGAGCGGAAACAACGCAGGCCCACCCGTCCCGAAGTAGCCTCGCCGAACGAGCGTGATGGGGCCGAACGTGGTCAGGACCGTGCGCGAACTCTCGCGATGCCAGCGGCGCTCCCTGACCTCCGCGGTGACCATAGCAGCGCTCTCGACGCGGGGCCGAAGACCCGCGATCATCGCCTCAACGAGGAGCCTGCCTTCCTCCCTCTGCCGCTGGCCTAGAACCTGTTCGACCTCCGTGAGCGTCGAGCCGCAGGCACGGACGATGGCCTTGCAGCGTTCCACCGTTTCCTCGAAGTGGCCACGGGCGAGCGCGAAAAGACCGTCGAGAGCGTTGTCCGAAGCGACTGACTGTGGTTGCATGGCGGTGGTCCTTATCGTGGGTGTTGGGTAAGCAACAGCTCTCATGACAAGGGCTTTTCTTTTGCGCAATGATTGCCGATGGGTATGAGTCGTGCGGGAACGGGTTCAAGATAATACTTTGCTGGTGTGACGGGGTTCGCCGGGCAAGGATTGAGAAAGTACCAAAGGTGTTACGCGGCGAACCCCGTCACACCAGCTTCTCTAAATTGCGGCGACCGGAGGGAGCCGCACCCATCTCACATCCGCCCGGCAGACCTGTAAGCCTTAGGCAGTAGCCTGTCGTGGAACTGCCATTATCCAGTATCAATAAATTTTTATCGGACCAAGATTTTCTAAAATTAGAAGTGACTTCGGAAGATCGATCGACTGCCGCACCAGAATTTGGAGAATCACCTTTGTCATTACATGAGCCAGATATAATAATGATAAATGGAAAAAGCATTGAGGTGTAAATTCTATTTTTCAAAGTGATACTACCCTCTGTGCCAGATTGTTTTCGATCTACTGCCAAGATTTCATAAACTCTGTCACTATATGATTTTATATCATACTCCTGTGCTGTAATCGGCTTCAGCCCTAAAGAAGCCGACGAAGCTTTGGCAGGACCGATAACGATGCCACCACCCACTCACCCCCGGCCCCCTTGCTCTTCGCCAGAACCCCGAGAGTGACCTACGTCTACCTCCTTGCTCGCCAGCCCTGGCCTCACGGTTCTCGCAGGCAGCATGCTGTACGCCACCGCCGAGCGCGTACGCATGCCCTCCCGCCTAGCTTTCTCAAGCCCGCCCCCCACGCCTGCGGCGCGGTGGTCCGCTATCGCGATCCTTGCCAGCTCTTCCTCTAGCTTATGACACGCGACGCGTCCGGGGAGACCCCGGTCCCCCTCCTTGCTCGCCTTCTTCGGTGCCGTCACGCCGCGTGCTTTTGCACGCAACGCGCCGTCCCCTCCGAGGGCTTCCCTCGGCACACAGTACGCCACCAAGGTGGCCCGCGACGTGGGACCGTGACGAGAACCAAGCCGCGAGAATCCTGGAGCACTACGCGGGTCGTCAGGCTGCAAACGGCGACCCGTAATCCTGTAAACGGCGACCCGTGAGCCTTGAAATCCTGCCTCAATGACCCAGGAAGATGCGCTAAATTACGGGTCGCGCGGTGCGCACCCCAATCGCCTTGTTCTTACTTGGCTTTATTCGCTTTCATCACCAAAGGTTGCCACCCTCGAAAGGACCGGTTGCCACCCAAGTGCAGCCAAGTCGCCACCCGCTCGACCTTGTTCCTGGCGGACTTGTGCAGCTTCGGTGCTCCCCTCGGTTGCCACCTTGGTGGCGTACTGTGTGCCGCGAGAGCCGAAGGCGAAGGCTGGCGGGTGACGTGCGAAAGCACGGCGCATGACAGCCTGAGACGCCGGCGAGCAAGGAGGGGGACCGGGGTCTCCCCGGACAGCTGAAGGAGCCCTATCGGGCTCCGCAGAGGTCACGACGGGACCCTCCTCTGCGCGCCCGCTGGGACCAAATTGGAAAGCCTCCCAGGGGGAATTTCTCCGGGGACTGTCTCCCCCTTCGCTTCGCTCGGGCGAGCCGACAGGGGCTCCGCCCCCGTACCCCCGAACCGAAAACACGAGAGGAGCTCGCCAAAGGCGAGCCAACAATCCCCCCATGCTAGGCCCCCCAGGGGGCCTATGCGAAACGGAATCCCGCTTCAGAAGGGAGGCCTGGCGGCCCTGGGATCGGGAACAGCTCCGCTCGCCTTTCGGCTCGCTCAGACGCCCCTTCGGGCGTCCCGCTTCCTGCCCTCTGCTCTCTTCTGCGTGTCACGCAGAACCCTGTGCGGGCGTCGGTGAGCGGTAGCGAACCGCGCTCGCTCGCGAGGCCCCCTTCGGAGGAGCGCGGTTCGCGCGACGAGCGAGGGGGGCCGTCCCGGAGCGAAGCGGAGGGCGCGTAAGGCGCCTCTCCAAACGTTCGCTCTCACAGTCCTCGCCGGCGCCGCGGGGGAGCCTTCCCCTATCGGTTTGGCCCCCCTTCGCACGCACGCGCGTTCAATAGACATAAGGGAGGCTCGAGAAAGGGGGGGTTTTGGCGGGATCTGTGAACGGTCAGTTGGT
Source organism: Acidovorax sp. (assembly GCA_046318695.1). Lineage (GTDB taxonomy): Bacteria > Pseudomonadota > Gammaproteobacteria > Burkholderiales > Burkholderiaceae_C > Acidovorax. Next base: position 188 of record JBKCTS010000507.1, on the reverse strand, counting down.
GTACAGCTCAACTGAGTTGGGCTATAACACAACTGTTCGATCCCAATGGAGGACCAAGGATGAGATTCCAGCAGCTACCTGACGGCTCACTGCTCGACCGAGATACAGGCGAGATTTTAGATCAGAGTCGTGGAACTTTTGTCTTTGTTCCGTCGCGTATTAAGATCAAAGAGGGGTGGTTTATGGCT
>JBKCTS010000506.1:0-5898 GCA_046318695.1 Acidovorax sp. | reverse complement strand
GGTAGACTGGTGAACACGGGTGGCTTCCAGTCCGCCGTGCCATCGCAGGGCAGCTGCACGCCCAACAGCGTGACCAACGGCACCTCGCAGAACCTGAGCTGTAACCTGGGCACGCTGGCGGTGGGCGCGCAGGCCACGGTCACCGTGGTGGTGCGCCCCAGCGTCGCCACCACCGGCAACCGCACCAACACCGCCACGGTCCGCTCGAACGACGTGGGTGACCCCAACCCCTCCAACAACAGCGCCAGCGTGACCAGTCAGGTCACGGCCATCGTGGACATTACGGCCGCCAAGACGGCCACGCCGCTGAGCGTGCCCGCCGGCGCGTCCATCACCTACGTGGCCACGGTGCGCAACAACGGCCCTTCCACCGCGCAGAACGTGCAGGCAGTGGACGTGCTGCCCGCCAATGCCTCCTTCCTGAGCGCCACCGCCTCCGGCGGCGGCAGCTGCACCACGCCCGCCGTCGGCTCCACAGGCGGCACGCTGACCTGCACCTGGGCCAGCCTCAACAGCGGCTCGCAAAACACGGTGACGTATGTGCTGCGCTCACTGGGCACGGCCACGGGCAGCAATGTGGTGAACACGGTCAACGTCTCCACCAGCACGGCCGAATCCAACACGGCCAACAACTCCGCCACCACCACGACGCCTGTGACGGCCGCGCAGCTCGACATCGTGGTGAACAAGGTGGACAGCGCCGACCCGGTGGACCTGGGCCAGCCCACCTCCTACACCATCACCATCAACAACAGCGGGCCTTCGTTCGGAACCAACGTCGTGCTGACCGACGTGTTCCCCGCGCCGGGCTCCACGCCCACGGCCACGTTCAGCTACCAGGGCTCGCTCACGGTGAACAACGGCGGCAGCTGTACCGAGCCTGCCATTGGCGTGACCAGTGGAACGCTGACCTGCACCTTCCCCGGCCTGGCCAGTGGCCAGACGGCCACCGTGACCTATGTGATGCGCGCCCAGACGCTGACAGTGGCGGGCGCCACCAGCGGCACGGCCTTCAACCAGGCCAGCGTGACGGTGGACGAGACCGAGACCACGCTCGCCAACACCGTGGTGACCCATGACACGACGGCGCGCCGCTTCACCGTGGCCACCGACCTGGCGCTCGCCAAGACCGCGCCTGCCGGACCGCTGGCACCTGGCGCCGCGCTCGCCTTCACGCTGGTGGTCACCAACAACGGCCCGCTGGCCAGCGACGGCGCGCAGGTGGTGGACACACTGCCCGCAGGGGTCAACTTTGTCTCGGCCGCAGGCTGTGTGAACAGCGCTGGCACGGTGCGTTGCGCTGTGGGGCCGCTGGCGGTGGGCGCATCGCGCACCTTCACCATCAACACCACGCTGCAGTCCCCCTACAACGGACCGAGGCCGCTGGTGAACACTGCCACGATCGATGCGCCGGGCGACACCAACCCCGGCAACAACAACGCCAGCGCCAGCACCACGGTGACGGGCAATGGGAACAGCATCCCCACGTTGTCCGAATGGGGCATGGTGCTGCTGGCCGCGCTGCTGTGCCTGATGGCATGGCAGCAACGGCGCCTGTTGCGGCGCCGCGATTGAACCTAACAACGGCAGTTGACCGCTTGTGATCTTGCCGCACACCGCGTGGACTCGGGCCTTAGGTTGTTTTTGCAGCCTCACCTTTGGGGTGACAGCGCTATGCACTTGCCAGCGCCGCTTTTGGAGCGCCAAGCGGTGTTGCACCTCCTTGCAGGCACGAGCCTGCCGCGTCGTCGCGCCTTGCCTGGCACCCCAACAGCAGCGCTGGCAAATGCATCCAACTGCCGTTTTTAGGTTCAATCGCGGCGCCTCAACAGGCGCCGTTGCTGCCATGCCGTCTGGCGCAGGCGCCGCAGCAGTGCCATGCCATCCATGCCGCCCAGGCGCCAATTCGCGATGAGCGGGCTGACGTCGCGGATGAAGAAGTGGCACACATGGCCGTGGCGCGTGAGCTCTGCCCGCAGAAGGTCGGGCCACAAAGGGTCGTCATGCAGGACGGTAATGCACATCGTTGAGGGGAATGTAGGGCGTGGTGTCCCGAGGCAATCACGCTCGGGTCGGTGCCGGGGTGCGTGCCGCACGCGCGGGGTCCAGACCTGCCTGCGCGCGGTGGCAGCGGGGCGTGCGCCTGAAAGAGCGCGCCTCTGCCACCAGCGGCGCCTCTTGCATGGCCTCGTTTTGCTCGATCAGCATGTCGATCTGGCCGCGCCAGTAGTCGCTGCTGCCAAACCACGGAAAGTTCACCGGGAAGATCGGATCCTGCCAGCGGCGCGCCAGCCACGCGCTGTAGTGGATAAGGCGCAGCGTGCGCAGCGGCTCGATCAGGGCCAGCTCGCGCCGGTCGAAGCTGCGAAACTGTTCGTAGCCCTCGATGAGTGCGCCGAGCTGGTGGGTGCGCTGGCGGCGGTCACCCGACAGCAGCATCCACAGGTCCTGCACGGCCGGGCCCATGCGGGCATCGTCCAGGTCCACAAAGTGCGGGCCGCCACGGCCCCATTCGTCCAGGGGCGTCCACAGGATGTTGCCGGGGTGGCAGTCGCCGTGCAGGCGGATGCAGGCGGCATCTTCTAAACAAAAACCCCCCTTCACGCCTGATACGCGTGAGTTTGTTGCTATTAATTCAATAGCTTTGCCGCATTCATCCCGCCAGGCGGACTGCATGTCCAGCGGAATGATGTGGTGCTCCAGCAGCCAGTCGCGCGACTCGATGCCAAAGCTCTGCAGGTTCAGCGCGGGCCGGTGCACAAAGGGCTGCGCTGCGCCGACGGTGTGGATGCGGGCCAGGAAGCGGCCGATCCATTCGAGCACCTCAAAGTCGTCGAGCTCCGGCTGCCGACCACCGCGCCAGGGGCTGACCGAAAACGCAAAGCCGTCGTGCTGGTGCAGGGTCTGGCCGCCGAGCACCATGGGGCCCACGGCAGGCACTTCGGCAGCCATCAGTTCGGCGGCGAAGGCGTGTTCCTCCAGGATCTGCGCCGTGCTCCAGCGGCCGGGGCGGTAGAACTTGGCCACCACGCGTTCGCCGTCTTCCAGCGTGACCTGGTAGACGCGGTTCTCGTACGACGACAGGGCCATCAGCCTGCCGTCGCCATACAGGCCCACGCTGGCCAGGGCGTCCAGCACCTGGTCGGGCGTCAGGCGGGCGTAGGGATGCAGGTCGGCGTCGCCCGCCGTGCGTCGGGGGGGGGGGGGCGCTGGGGGGGGGGGGTGGTCTGGGGGGGGGGGGGCCATGCCCGATTGTCGCCGCCGTGCGCACCGGGGCGCGCATGGGCGACGGCCGTGGGGCGGCTGTGCCGGGCAGCATGGTGGTGTGAGTGAGCACTTCGTGTTTGGTGCTCTTGGTACGTCAGTCGTCGCCCGCCTGGGCCAGGCGCATGAAGGGCAGCGCCTGTTTGACCAGGATGACGGTGCAGTGCGCGTCACGCGCCACGCGCATGGGCACGGTGGCGATGAAGCGCTGGGTTTGCAGGCCGTGGGTGGCGGCGCCCACAATCATCATGCTGACGTGGTTGCTGGCGGCGTAGCGCACCAGGGCGTGGGCCACGTCGCTGGCTTCGAGTACGTGGTAGCTCACCGGGTGGCCGGTCAGATCCAGGCCCTGGGCCCACTGGCGCAGGCGCGCCATGTGCTGGCGGTGCAGGGTGGTCTCGCTGCGCTCGCTGTCGGTCAGGCTGCTGGCCGACGGTGAGATCACCGTGACGCATGCCAGCCGTGCGCCGGGCCGGATGCCCAGCGAGCGGCCCACGGCCTGCCGCAGCGAATACAGAGTAGCGTCGGTCACGTCGGTGTGGGGCACGGCCACCATGACGATGGGGGTGTCTTCGATCTGCTGCGTGGGCAGGGGGCTGGGCTGGTACTCCATGCCCGCCGCGCGGATCCAGCGCTTGAGCAGGGTGCGCAGCGGCATGCCCTGGGTGCGCTCGCTGCGCTCGGTCAGCAGCACGCTGGCGGGGTGGGCCAGGTCAAACGCGAGGTGCGCGGCCGAGGGGTAGCGCTGCGCGGCTTCGGGCTCCAGGCAGCGCAGGATGATTTCTTGCAGCCATGGTGGCGTGTCCGGGCGGTGCTTGCGCGGCGGCGTGGGGGTCATCCACAGGCGTTGGCGCATGCCACCGCGGGTGGTGGGTGCGCCAAAGGGCAGCTCGCCGGTGGCCAGTTCGTACAGCATGACGCCGATGGCGAAGATGTCGCTGCGCGGGTCGCCCCGCACGCCCACCACCTGCTCGGGCGCGATCCAGGCGGGCGAGCCCACGGCCTGGCGCATTTCTTCGGCCAGCAGGTCAGGGTAGTGGGCGTGGCACGACAGGCCAAAGTCCAGCAGCACGGCGCTGCCGTCGTCCTTGATGAGCACGTTGGCGGGCTTGAGGTCCAGGTGGCACACGTTCTGCTGGTGCAGGCTGTGCGCGGCGTGGGCCATGGCCGCGCCCAGGCGGGCCGTGGTGTTGGCGTCGGGGCGCTCGGGCAGGTTGAGCCAGTGCTGCAATGTCTGGCCGGGCACGTATTCCATGACCAGGTAGGGCAGGCGGCTCAGGTCGCCCGCGGCCACGAAGCGCGGTACATGCGCTCCGGTGAGCACGGGCAGGATTTGCAGTTCGACCTCGAAGCTCACAATGGTCTCGGCCCCGTCGCCCACCGTCATGCGCGGGATCTTCATCACCATGGCAAAGCCGCTGCTGCGGCCTTCTTGCGCGTATTCCACGGCGTAGATGTGGGCCATGCCACCGGCGTGGATGCACTCGCGCACCCGAAAGCCGTCGATCTCGGTGCCGGGTTCCAGCTTTTTCATCGTGCGGGGCGGGGGGCAGTCGCCAAAGGATGTTGCATGTTGCGTGGCCCACCGGATGGGCGGCAGATGCCGTCAGAGGCCAGCCTCCAGCCGGTCGGCGTAGAAGGCGGGCAGCCCGGCGGCGCGGATGGCGGCCGCTGCGGCCCCGTGGTCGTAGGGCACGCGGTAGAAGGTGAGCAGGCGCGCGGCATCATCAAACAGGGCGTACATGGCGCGGGGGTCGCCGTCGCGTGGCTGGCCCACCGACCCGGCAATGGCCAGCCACTGCCGGTGCGGCGGCACGGGCACGGCCACGCCGGGCTCGGGCGCAAAGCGCATGAGCTTGCCGGTGGGGGTCATGAAGTACAGCGACTGACCGTGCACATGGCCGCTAAAGACGTAGCGGATGGCCGGGTCCAGCGCCTGCGCGGCGGAGATGCTGCGCTCGGCAGCGCCTGAGTCTTCCACATAGCGCCACTGGGCCGGCATGTCGGCGCTGGCGTGGACCAGCAGGGCGGTGTCGCCCAGGCGCGCGGTCAGGGGCAAGGACTGCAGGAAGGCGACATGCTCGGGCCGCAACTGGTCATGCGTCCACTGCGCGCCCAGCGCGCCGCGGTTGTTGGCCACTGCGGGGGGCGACAAGGCCATGGCGTCGTGGTTGCCCAGCAGCACCCAGGCCCCCCGGTCGGCCAGCGCCATGATGTCGTCGAGCACCGCAGCGGGCTCGCCACCGTAGCCCACGAGGTCGCCCAGCAGCGCAAACTGCTCGGCCCACTGGCCGCGCGCGTGCGCAAGGCACGCCGCCAGCGCGGGCCGGTTGGCATGGATGTCGGACAGCAGGGCGATTTTCATGGCGGGGCTTTCTGCCAATCATCATCCTCCCGGTGTCTGAACGCAGGCTTGCAGCCGGGGGGCAGCCGCCACAGCGCCCTGGCCAGCAGGCCCGCCAGGGCTGAGCCCAGCGTGAGGGTCACGTCGATGTTGCCGCGCGTGGCGTTGGAGTAGGGGCAGACCTGGTGGGCTGCGTCCACCAGCTTCTGGGCGGTGGCCTTGTCCATGCCGGGCAGGCTGACGGCCAGGCGGGCGGCGATGCCGTAGGCGTTCGGGATGGGGCCCAGGTC
>JBKCTS010000505.1:0-1020 GCA_046318695.1 Acidovorax sp. | reverse complement strand
TTCGCACCCGGCACCATGGGCACCGCGCGCAGCTTGAGGTGCGAGCCGCCATCGTCAAAGCTGGACTGGTAGATCTCGATGCCTTTGTAGCTGGCCGGGTGATTGACTTCGACCCGGGCGGGGATCTTCTCGCCGGTGACCTTGTCGTGGATGACAATTTCACTGGCAAACAGCTTGGGCATGCCGGTGGAGTAATGCTCCACGATGAACTTCTTGAGCTCGATGGAAAAGGGAAGGGCTTGCAGCAGCACGCCATCCGACTGGTTCAGGATGGCTGTGCTGGACTGCATGCCCTCGGCCACCAGCAGGTTGCCGCGAAAGGTGGGGTTGCGCTCGGACAGCCGGTGCTCGGGTTTCACGTCGGCGATCAGGCCGCCACCCTGGTAGGGCGTCTTGCCGCCCCAGAGCATCTGCGCGCGCACGATCAGGTCACCATCGAGCAGCCCGCCGATGCACACCAGCACGATGGCGCTGTGCGCCGCGATGTAACCCAGCTTGTTGGCAGCACCGGCCTTGGCGGCCACCATCCAGCCGGTGCCCGGCCCGGCGGCGGTGTCGCGCTGCTGCAGGCGCACCTTCCAGCCGCCCCCGGCCAGCATGGTGCCGATGCGGCGCGCCTAGGCTTCAGAACTGTCAGCGAGATCTGCCTCGGCCTTGTGGTGGAAGGCCTTGAGACTTTGCTCGCGAATGTTCTCCTTGTAGACCTTCAGATCCGCCAGGATCTTGGGCGTGTTGCGGGCGATGCACAACGACGTGCTGAGCACCAAAAACGCCAGGATCAGCAGGAACCACCAGGCGCTGTACACCGCGTTGAGCTGGATGGCTGCGAAGACCTCGGCCCAAAACGGACCAAACTGGTTGACGTAGTTGACCGCTGGCTCGTGCTGTTTGAGCACGGTGCCAATGACCGACGCAATGCAGATCACTGTCAGCAACGAGATCGAAAACCGCATCGAAGAGAGCAGTTCGATCGCAGCGCGCAGGGCCTGGGAGCCGGACCGGACGCGAAGGCCCTGGGTG
>JBKCTS010000504.1:0-2001 GCA_046318695.1 Acidovorax sp. | reverse complement strand
GTTGGAAACAGACCTCGCCGACGGTGTGGCGTTTCGAGCTGCGCACCATCTTCCTGGGCATGGACCAGAAGCGCGACGAGCTGGTGTACTCGAACGTCAAGGGCAAGAACCCGTTCAAGGACAAGCGCGTGCGCCAGGCGTTCTACCAGGCCATCGACATTGAAGGCATCAAGCGCACCGTGATGCGTGGCGCCTCCAATCCGTCCGCGCTCATGGTGGGCCCCGGCATCAACGGCTTTCAGCCCGACGCCAAACGCCTGCCCTACGATGTGGAAGCAGCCAAAAAGCTCATGGCAGAAGCCGGCTACCCCAATGGTTTTGAGGTGGCGATGAACTGCCCCAACGACCGCTATGTGAACGACGGCCGCATCTGCCAGACCGTGGCGGCCAACCTTTCGCGCATCAACGTCAAGATCAATCTGCAGGCCGAGACCAAGGGCACGTATTTCCCCAAGGTGCTGCGCCGCGACACCAGCTTTTACATGCTGGGTTGGACGCCCACCACGTACGACGCGCACAACGCGCTCAATGCCTTGATGATCTGCCCCGACGACAAGGGCGGTGCGGGCCAGTTCAACCTGGGTGCCTATTGCAACCCCAAGCTCGACGAGCTGACCCGGCAGATCCAGGTCGAGACCGACAAGGCCAAGCGCAACGCCATGATCACGGAGGCGTTTGAGATCCATTCCGCGGACATCGGCCACCTGCCACTGCACCAGCAGGCATTGGCCTGGGGCGTCAAAAAGAACGTCAAGCTGGTGCAACTGGCCGACAACTACATGCCATTCAAGTGGATGAGCATCGAGAAGTGAGCCACGCGACAGCCTTGCCGATGCAAAACTTTTTCGTCCACAAGACCCGCACAGCGGTGATGGCGCCCACACGGCAACGCCTGGCCGCCACCCGGGCCATGCCTTGCCGCCTGTTGACGGGTTTCCGGCCATGAAAACGACCCTGGCCCGCTGGTGGGACAGCGACATTGGCTACAGCTTTCGCACATCGCCGGTGGCCATGCTGGCTGCCGCCATTGCCCTGATTTGCGTGTTCTGCTCGCTCTTTGCAGGGTGGGTTGCACCGCACAACCCGTTCAATCTGGCAACGCTGGAGCTCAGCGATGCGCGCCTTCCGCCCGCCTGGAGCGCCCAGGGCACCACCAAATATCTGCTCGGTACCGATGACCAGGGGCGCGACATCCTCTCAGCCCTGATCTATGGCGCACGTATTTCATTGGTGGTGGGCCTGGCGTCGGTGGTGCTGTCGGTGGTGGTCGGTGTCACGTTCGGGCTGCTGGCAGGCTTTCGCGGCGGCTGGATCGACGCGGTGCTCATGCGCCTGTGCGACGTGATGCTGTCGTTCCCCGCCATTTTGGTGGCGCTGCTGATTGCCGGAGTGGGCAGGGCGCTTTTTCCCAATGCGCACGAATCGCTGGCCTTCGGGGTGCTGATCCTCTCGATCTCACTGACCGGCTGGGTGCAGTACGCGCGCACAGTGCGTGGCTCCACGTTGGTGGAGCGCAACAAGGAATACGTGCAGGCTGCCCGTGTGACGGGTGTATCGCCGCTGCGCATCATGCGCAAGCATGTGCTGCCCAATGTGATGGGCCCTGTGCTGGTGCTGGCCACGATCCAGGTGGCCACCGCCATCCTCACCGAGGCCACGCTGTCGTTCCTGGGGGTGGGCGCGCCGCCCACCTCGCCGTCGCTGGGCACGCTGATCCGCATCGGCAACGACTATCTGTTCTCGGGCGAATGGTGGATCACCGTGTTCCCGGGCGCCATGCTGGTGCTGATTGCCCTGTCGGTGAACCTGCTGGGCGACTGGCTGCGCGATGCGCTGAACCCGCGGCTGCGCTAAAAAATATGTCTCTCCTCGAAGTCAAAAGCCTCGTTGTCGAGATTCCGGGCCGCCGCGGCAGGCTGCGCGCGCTGGCCGACATTTCTGTTTCGATTGCGCCGGGCGACAGCCTGGGCGTGGGGGGGGAGTCCGGCGCGGGCAAAGCGC
>JBKCTS010000503.1:0-8007 GCA_046318695.1 Acidovorax sp. | reverse complement strand
GTAGTGGAAGTCACCCACCAAAGGACCAGACTCCCCCATCCGATCGAGCTGCTCGCGGATGTAGGGCACCGCCGCTGCGGCCTCGGGCGTGTTGACCGTGATTCGCACAACTTCAGAACCCGCCTGCGCAAGTTCCTTGATCTGGATTGCAGTAGCGATGGCATCGACCGTATCGGTATTGGTCATCGACTGGACACGAACTGGGGCGTCCCCGCCCACGGTTACAACGCGTGAGCCCCAGACCACTCTGGCCTGTCGCGAGCGCCGAGGCAGAGGCGACGCGATTGCAATCGGATCCAAGCTGGAGTGTTCGTTTGGCACTATTTCACCTCAAAGCGAGCAACGTTGTCCCGGGAGACGGATAGCAGATCGAACGGCTTGCCACGAACGAATACCTCAATCACATCAGCACGGCCTACCACAACGGCCAAGGGCATGGAACCGCCGACCGAAACTGTTTCACCCGCGGAAAGCTTGCGCTGGAGGACCGACGCGCCCGCGCTGTCCCGCACCTGAACCCAGCTTTCGGAGCTGGCACGCAGGACAAGCGGATCGCCGCTGCCAACACCAGGCACAACAACGCTGGTATCGGAGGCGCTGGCAACAGGTTCTGCCGACCGCACTGCAGGTGCGGCCGTACCGCCAGGTCCTGATGGCGTGACTGCAGGCGCCGACACGGGGGAGGGCGCAGCTGCAGGTTGGGACTGCGACCAGCCTGGCGTTTCGGAAGTCGCAGCGGGGGGAGACACCAAAGCAGGGTCAGGTCCGTCCTCGATCGAAGAGGCCGCTGGCGTCTGGGAAAGACTCCCGGTCTCCGGAAGCGAAGCTCGAGGAAGGTACCAAACAGCCAGGGCGCCTATCAGCAACACAGCAACGACCCACATCAAAGACCGAGGCGCAGACGCAGCTGACGATCCAGCACCGCCACTACGAACGCCTGAGCCCTTGACTGGCGCATTGAGCCCTGAGCTGTATGGCTCAAGGCGAGGACTCTTGCTTTGTGGCAAGAGCGCCAACACCGCACTCGGTTCGACCTTGAGAGTACGACACACGCTGGACGCCAGCGCCCGTACAAAGACCGTGTCGGGCAGGGACGCATGGTCGTCAGCTTCAAGGGCTTCGAGTTTGCTAACCGGCACTTTGAGCGCCACCGCCAGGGCCGCAATATGCAGACCGCTAGCCTGGCGAGCTTCTCTCAGAAGGGAACCAGCGGTTACACCAGCCTGCTTTGCAGCATCAGTCATTGAAAGCCCCACGCTCATAGGCACCCAGTTCACGAGATTCTGGGTATCGCTTACGCAACTGATCTGCAAGTTGGCGCATAGCTACCACATCACCTAAGGCACGCTCCACCTTGATACCAAGCCACAGTGACTCCGAATTCGCAAACTGACTGTTGTTGACCCTTCGAATATAGAACTGGGCTCGAGACAACTCATTGCGTCTTAGTAGGAGCAAAGCCAGGTGGTAACCAACAACTGGGTTCGCTGCATCAAGCTCGTAAGCCTTGGTCAGCGACTGCTCGGCCTCTGCAATCTGGCCTGCGCCACTCTGACAAAGACCACGGGCCATCAACGTTTTGGCGCGCGATCCGTAGCTGGGATTATTCAGTGCCCGCAGGAACTGCTGGTCAGCCTCAGCGTACTTTCTTTGCTGGCAAAGCATCCATCCATAGTTGTGCAGAACATTCGAATCTCCGGGCTTGAGTGCCAACGATCGCCGGAAGCTTTCCTCTGCTTGGCCAAAATCGTTCACCCGCATGAATATCAGACCACGGAGATTGAACGCATCGGCATAGTTGGGATCGGCGGCCAGCGATTGCTTGACCTCGTCCAGTGCTACGGCCGTCTGGCCATTCTCGAAATAGTTGGCCGCCAGCTCGAGACGGATGCGAGCGCGACGACGTGTTTCAGGCTCGTCGGAGGGGGTTACCATTTCAGCATCGGTTTCGCTGGCCGTCCCCCCTGCCCCCTTGGATGTCGCGCAGCCCTGCAACACAGCGGTAAACATGAAAACACCAAATGCGATGAGTACCCAGCGACCTAGGTGCCGCCCGCGTTCGACAAAACCCGCCATCTAGTGCCTCCTTGTTAGTGCCACATGCCAAAAGATTAGGCGACAGGCTTGAGTAGCATTGTCCGCTGCTTTGCCATCCGCTTTGCAGCACCCGTTCGATCTCTAACCTCTCCCGCAAGTTGTCCACATGCAGCGTCAATATCGTCGCCCCGGGTTTTCCTCACGGTGGTAACGATTCCAGCGTCGTTGAGTAACTTTGCGAACTCCAGCACGCGGTTATGGGGCGAGCGCAGCAGGCCTGATGCCGGAAAGGGATTGAACGGAATAAGGTTGAACTTGCAACGCACGGCAGGTCGCTGCGCTGGCTTCACAAGCTGGACCAATTCCAAGGCATGCTCTGGTTGGTCATTAACACCGTCGAGCATGCAGTATTCAAAAGTGATGAAGTCCCTCGGCGCGTGCTCCAGGTAGCGGTTACAGGCCTCCATCAATTCAGCCAGCGCATACTTGCGATTGAGAGGCACTAGGTTATCCCGCAGGGCATTGTTGGGCGCATGCAGTGACACCGCCAGCGCAACAGGGCAATCGTCGCCTAGCCGATCCATCATAGGAACGACGCCAGACGTGGATACAGTCACCCGTCGACGCGAAAGACCATACCCATGGTCGTCAAGCATCACCTTGAGGGCCGGAATCAGTGCCGAATAATTCTGAAGCGGTTCCCCCATGCCCATCATCACGACATTGGAAATCACGCGTTCCTCAGTGCGAAACCGCTTTCGCAGCGAGTGCTCGGCAAACCACAGTTGGGCAAGGATCTCGCCCGTCGTCAGGTTACGACTGAAGCCCTGGTGGCCCGTAGAGCAAAAGCGGCACCCGACCGCGCAACCCGCCTGCGATGAAACGCACAGCGTTCCCCGATCATCCTCCGGGATAAACACAGACTCCACAGCGTTGCCATCGCCCACATCGAAGAGCCACTTGACCGTACCGTCCGAAGAGACGTGTTCCGAGACCACCGGCAGGGCAACCACATGCGCACAGCCCTTGAGCTTGGTGCGCAAGCTCTTGGCCAAATCGCTCATTGCATCGAAGTCGCTGGCTCCTTGCTGGTGAATCCAGCGAAAAAGTTGTGTGGCACGAAATCGCCTCTCTCCCAAGCGCTCGCAGAAGGCTGCGAGGGCGTCGAGATCAAACTCCAGCAAATTCGTCGAGGTCATTAGGATGATCCCGAATGGCGCCACACAGGCACCCCCCGCGTCCCAGGCACCTTCGACAAGGCCAGCTTGAGCAGGGGGAGGCAAGTCATCTCAACGCGAGTAGATGTTCATGCCCGGGAAGAAGAATGCAACTTCTACCTGGGCGGTTTCAGCAGCGTCGGAGCCGTGTACTGCGTTGGCATCAATGCTGTCAGCAAAGTCTGCGCGGATGGTGCCTGCGTCTGCCTTCTTGGGGTCGGTGGCGCCCATCAGTTCACGGTTCTTCGCAATCGCGTTCTCGCCTTCCAAGACTTGGATCATCACGGGGCCAGAAATCATGAAATCGACGAGGTCCTTAAAGAATGGACGGGCTTTATGGACCGCATAGAACTGCTCGGCCTCCAGGCGAGACAGATGGGTCATGCGCGCAGCCACAACCTTCAGGCCGGCTGCTTCAAAACGGGCGTAGATCTGCCCGATCACGTTCTTGGCCACTGCGTCGGGCTTGATGATGGAGAGAGTGCGTTCCGTTGCCATGTTGATTCCTTAATGGTTGTTGCTGTAAATCATTTGCCCGTCAGGCAAAGCTCTCAATTCTAACTGGCCTAGCCAATCCCCTAGTCAGCGACCGCCTCCTCGGCGGGGGCCACCCGGATATCGCTTTTTGGCTTCCTGGCGGTGGCGCGAAAGACTGTCCCCGCCGATGTAGCCGACCGAGGTTTTCATCGGGTCCGGCTGAGCGGACCGCTGCCGGTCCGCGCTGCCGGCATTCTTGCCACGCGAACCCTGCCCCTGCGGCGCGCCGTCACGGCTGGGCTTGCCAGCACGGGGAGCGCCCGGCTGCCCGGGAGCGCCATCACGCCGAAAGCCATTACCACCTGCGCGCTGCCCCCCGCGCGCCCGGTCACCGCCGCGACCGCCCGCCCGGCCGCCACCTCCCTAGCGGGCTTCCGACCCTGGGTCGGCGGCATCAGCATCCGGCCGGCCAGCGCCCGCCGCCCGCACCAATGCCCGGATGTCGCCCTCATCGAGCTCCAGCCATGCACCCCGCTTCAGGCCACGGGGCAACATCATGGCGCCATAACGGATGCGGATTAGCCGGCTTACCGCGTGACCCACTGCCTCCAACATCCGTCGAACCTCTCGATTGCGGCCCTCCGAAATCGTGACGCGATACCAACAGTTGGAGCCCTCGCCGCCGCCGTCCTCAATGGAACCAAAAGACGCCATCCCGTCGTCCAAACGAACCCCATCGAGCAATCGCTGCTTTTCCTCGTTGCTCAGCGCACCCAGCACCCGCACCGCGTACTCGCGCTCCAGACCGAACCGGGGATGCATGAGTGTGTTGGCCAGTTCTCCCGAACTGGTAAAGAGCAGCAAACCTTCCGTGTTCAGATCCAAACGTCCGACCGACTGCCACTTGCCCTGCACCAGTCGGGGCAGCTTGCGGAACACGGTCGGGCGGTTTTGGGGGTCATCGTGGGTCACTACCTCGCCCACCGGTTTGTGATACGCGATCACACGTGCCGGAGGTGGATCGATACGGTAGCGGATCGGCTTGCCATTGACCTTGACCTGGTCGCCAAACTGGATGCGCTGGCCAATGTGGGCTGGCGCGTTATTGACCGATATGCGCCCCTCAAGAATGAGTTGCTCCATTTCAAGACGCGAGCCGAGCCCCGCCTGCGCCAGAACCTTGTGCAGTTTGGGTGTTTCCACCTGAGGCAACAGGACGCGCTTTGCAGGCACTGCCTCTGCAGATGCCTCATCCTCATCGAAGCGGCCCGAGACTACGTCCTCGAAGTGATAACCCTCCACTTCAGGGCCGGGCTTACGCCTTCCATCGCCTGCATGGGGACGGGCCCTTTCCGCACGGTCATCGATTGTCGGAGCCTGGGCGCGCGGGGCTCGGGCGGGCCGAGCCTGCCCGACCGCAGCGCCCTCCTCAACCTGCGTCGCGCTGACGTTATCAGGCGTGCCCCGCGGCACGCCTTCGGCGGGCTGCAAGTTCGCCATGTTTTCCTCTGCGGCAGACAGCCCGAGGGTCACCGCCTGCTCGACCGCGGCGCTTTGCAGCGGCGCTTCCGTCTTGGGCGTTGCACGCCTGTCGGTCGCCCTTTCCGGGGCTGCGACCCCTTTAACCTCAGCGGTGTGCGGCAGTCCTGTTGGGAGTTCAGAGGCTGAATCGTTCATCAAGTGGTCCCCTCGATACCGCCCGGGGTATCAGTGTTCGTGTCGTCTTTGCGCAAACTTGTCTCCGTGCTTTCAAACAGGGCTGCGTCCGATGGGGGAGCGCCCAGCAAGTCCTCCGGTCCAGGCGCTTGCGCATCCAGCATTGCGGTCTCAGGCTGCAGGACACTCTGTGACCCTGCAGCCATGGCTTCCAACACATTGGCGCTGCCGGACGGATCATCAAGCACCGGCAACTGATCCAGCGACTGCAGGCCCATGTCGTCCAGGAACTGCCGCGTCGTAGCAAACAGTGAAGGCCGCCCCACGGTTTCGCGGTGTCCGATAACCTCGACCCAGCCGCGATCCTCTAGTTGCTTGATGATGAGGCTGTTGACCGTCACGCCGCGAATGTCTTCGATATCTCCGCGGGTCACGGGTTGGCGGTAGGCAATGATGGCAAGTGTCTCCATCGTGGCCCGCGAATACCGTGGCGGTTTCTCCGGGTGGAGCCGGTCCAGATACTCGCGCATTTCGGGCCTGCTTTGAAAGCGCCAGCCGCTTGCCACATGCACCAACTCAAGCCCCCGCTGAGCCCATTCAAGCTGCAAATCCTGCAGGAGCATCTTGATCGTGTCGGAGCCCAGCGCATCACTAAAGAGGATCCGTAGTTCGCGCAAAGGCACGGGCTGCTGGGCGCAGATCAGCGCGGTTTCGAGGACCCTCTTGGCATCCACCGTGTTCATGGTTCGACGATTCCTGGAAAGTGCCGCGCGTTGCGATGCGGGACACGTCAACAGCAGGTGCAATCAGTGATAGGCGGTCAATGAATGCAGCGCTGCGCGAGAGCCCGGCGGGAATCCGTCTTCGGGCCACGGCTCTGTCGGGCCGTCAGGGCACATTGTAGCTGAGGCCCCAGGATGCCAGCGCGCCGCGGATGTCTTCGGGTACCGGTGCGAAGAACTCCAGCGCCGCACCGGTGGCCGGGTGTTCGAAGGCAAGGCGGTAGGCATGCAAAGCCTGCCGCCGCAGCCCGTCGATTGGCGCGCCACCATACAGCAAGTCACCCACCAACGGATACCCGAGCATTGCCATGTGTACGCGGATCTGGAGCGTACGGCCTGGGTGGAGCGTGCACTGAACCCAGCAGCCCCGGTCTGTGCTGGCAAGCAGTCGTACATCCGTGCGGGCAGTCTTGCCGGCATGCAGCGCCAGATCAACCACCGCCATGCGCAGGCGATTCCTGGGATCACGGCCGATCGGCGCATCCACCGTCACGCACGTCTGTCCCGTCCAGGCACCCTGGGCGAGGGCCACGTACTGCCGCTGTACCTTTCGGGCTGCGATCAGGTTCACCAGCGCGTCCATGGTTGCGCGATCTCGAGCCACCACCATGAGGCCGCTGGTATCTTTGTCCAGCCGGTGCACGATGCCGGCACGGGGCACCAGCAATGCTTTGGCGTCGCGCGCGAGCAGTCCATTGAGCAAGGTGCCGCTCCAGTTGCCCGGCGCAGGATGAACCACCAGACCGGCGGGCTTGTTCACGATGAGGAGATGCTCGTCTTCATAGACCATATCCAGCGCCATGTTTTCCGGGCGGAAGGCCTGACTTTGCAGCGTGGGCCGCATCTCCAGCACAACCTGATCGCCCACCTTGACCTTGGTCGAAGCCTTTGTGGCCAAACGACCTTGCAGGGTGACACACCCCTGGGCCATCAACTGCTGAAGGTAGCTGCGCGAAAGCTCGGGAACCAGTTCGGCCAATGCCCGGTCCAGGCGCTGCGCGTGCTGCACAGGCCCTATCGCCAACGAGCGGAGCTCACTGGCGCCAGCGTCCGACGGCTCCTCGGACTCGTCTTCTGCCCACCCGGCAAGCTCCCCGACAGCCGGCTCCGCAGATGGCCCTGGCGCAGCCTGGGGGTGATCAGGGTCGGGAATCAACGTGCAGGAAGGTAGCGCGATGGATCAACCGGTTTGCCCTGACGGCGAATCTCGAAGTGCAGCTTCACTCGGTCCGCATCAGTGCTCCCCATTTCGGCAATTTTCTGCCCTTTGCGAACACCCTGGTCTTCCTTGACCAGCAGAGTCTGGTTGTGGGCATACGCCGTAAGGAATGTGTTGTTGTGCTTGAGAATCACGAGGTTACCGTAACCACGCAGCCCGGCGCCCGCATACACCACGCGCCCATCGGCGGCGGCCAGCACAGGATCGCCCGCCTTGCCGGCAATGTCCAAGCCCTTATTGCGAACGTCGACAAAACCCGATATCAGCGAGCCCGACGCAGGCCAGATAAAGCCCGGCTCGTCCTCCCCTGCGGCGGCGGCAGTTGCAGCCACCGCAGCGGGCTTGGCGCCACTCGCAGGCGGCGTTGGAGCGCTGGCCGCAGTTGACGCGGTACCCGCCGCGACGGGAGAAGAAGCCACGGGACGTGTGACTACGCCCGTATCCGAAGCCACGGCCTGGGAGGCCGGTGCTGGTGGCAGAACGCGCAAGACCTGCCCCACTTCGATCAGGTTGGGGTTGTCCAGGTTGTTCCACCGAGCAATGTCTTTCCAGCTCTGGCCTGATTCGAGACCGATGCGAATGAGGGTGTCACCCTGCTTGACGGTGTAGTAGCCTGGCC
>JBKCTS010000502.1:0-4708 GCA_046318695.1 Acidovorax sp. | reverse complement strand
GGCGAGGTGGTGGAGCGCCCGGCATCGGTGGTGCGTGAGCTGGTGGACAACGCCCTGGATGCGGGCGCCACCCAGGTCACGGTGCGGCTTGTCGCAGGTGGCGTGCGCCTGATCACGGTTGAAGACGATGGCGGCGGCATTGCGCAAGACGAGTTGCCCATCGCCCTGCGCCGCCACGCCACCAGCAAGATCACCAGCCTGACCGACCTGGAAACGGTGGCCACCATGGGCTTTCGGGGCGAGGCGCTGGCGGCCATCGCGTCGGTATCCGAGATGGCGCTGCTCTCGCGCCCGGCCAGCCAAAGCAGCGCGTTTTTGCTGGACGCCCGCAGTGGCGAACTGCGCCCGGCCGCACGCAGCACCGGCACCACGGTGGAGGTCAAGGAGCTGTTTTTTTCCACCCCCGCGCGCCGCAAGTTCCTCAAGACCGACGCCACCGAACTGGCGCACTGCATCGAATCGGTGCGCCGCCACGCGCTGGCGCGGCCCGATGTGGGCTTTGCCATCTGGCACGAAGGCAAGCTGGTAGAGCAGTGGCGGGCCACGTTGTTACCCGGCCAGGGCGATGCACAGGATGCGCTGGCACGCCGCCTGGCCGACGTGCTGGGCGAAGACTTCGTCGCGCAATCGGTGGCCGTGCAGCACCGGGTGGGGCCGGTCACCGTCACTGGCCGCGCAGGGCTGCCCGACGCCGCCCGCTCGCGGCCCGACCACCAGTACTGCTACGTCAACGGCCGCTTCGTGCGCGACAAGGTGCTCACTCACGCCGCCCGCAGCGCCTACGAAGACGTGCTGCACGGCCACAAGCAGCCCATCTATGCGCTGGCTGTCGAGATCGACCCGGCCCGCGTGGACGTGAACGTGCACCCGACCAAGATCGAGGTGCGCTTTCGCGACAGCCGCGAAGTGCACCAGGCCGTGCGGCATGCGGTGGAGAACGCTTTGGCCGAGCCACGCGCCGCCGCGCTGGCAGCGGTTGCCAAGGCAGCGCCTGCCCTCGACATGGGTAGCGCTGGCGCGGAACCTGCAACAAGTTTCAGGCCCCACCAGCCTTCGCCGCCCTACTGGCAAGCGCAGGCTGCTATCAAATTTGAACAGCGTGGCCACCATGTGGCGGACTTGCAGGCCCTGTGGGGGCCCAAAAAGGACGATGCAGCCGCCGCACCGGCACACACCGAACCGTCGTTCGTGAATGCGGGGGCCGCCGCCCCGGCCCCACCTGCAGGCATCATGCCCGCCGCCGTTGCCCAGGCTGTCGGCCCAGCTACGGCATGGCCCCACCGCAATGACGGCGACGACACAGCCTGGCCGCTGGGCAAGGCCGTGGCACAGTTGCACGGCGTGTACATCCTTGCCGAGAACGCGCAGGGGCTGGTCATTGTGGACATGCATGCAGCCCACGAACGCATCGTGTACGAACGCCTCAAATCCCAGGTGGACAGCGGCGCGCGCATTGGCAGCCAACCCCTGCTGATCCCGGCCACGTTTGCAGCCACCCCGCAGGAAGTGACGACCGCCGAAGAATCTGCCGACGTGCTGGCGATGCTCGGCCTGGAGGTGGTGCCCTTCTCGCCCAAAACCCTGGCGGTGCGCGCCGTGCCCACCACCCTGGCGCAGGGCGACCCGGTGGAGCTGGCCCGCAGCGTGCTGGCCGAGCTGGCCGCGCACGACGCCACCACGGTGGTGCAGCGCGCCCGCAATGAAATCCTGGGCACCATGGCCTGCCACGGTGCCGTGCGGGCCAACCGCAAACTCACGCTGGACGAGATGAACGCCCTGCTGCGCCAGATGGAAACCACCGACCGCAGCGACCAGTGCAACCACGGGCGGCCAACATGGCGGCAGTTGTCCATGCGCGAGCTGGATGCACTCTTTCTGCGCGGCCGATAGCGATTTCGCTGGACGCAAACGCCCCCAAAGAACATCGGCGCCCACGGGCCAAGCGTGCAACCAAGCGTCCGGCCGCATCTGCCGCATGGAGCCGGGGCGCAGCCCTTCGCCCGGTTTGACCGGATCGCCATCTGGTACCCTCAGGTGGATATGTCTGCCCCCTCCGCCACCGCAGCGCCAGCGGCTGTTTCGGCATCCGTACCGCCCGGCCTGGCCATCCTGGTGCTGGCCCTGCTGCTTTCCATCCAGCCCGTCACCACCGACCTGTACCTGCCCGCCCTGCCGGCGCTTACCCGCAGCCTGGGCGCAACACTGTCGGCCGCGCAGCTCACCCTCAGCGGCCTGCTGCTGGCCTTTGGTACTTCGCAGATGGTGTGGGGGCCGCTGTCAGACCGCTTTGGGCGGCGGCCGATTCTGATCGCAGGGCTTTCGATCTACACCGCAGCCTCGCTGGGGGCCGCGTTGGCGCCTTCCATGGCGCTGCTGATCGTCTGGCGCATCGCGCAAGGCGCGGCCATGGGTGCGGTGGTGATGAGCGCACGCGCCATTGTGCGCGACCTGTACACCCCGCTGGAGGGTGCCCGCGCCATGTCCAAGGCGCTGACGGGCCTGGGCATCGTGGCCTGCCTCTGCGCGCCGCTGGGTGGCCTGCTCAGTCAATGGCTGGGCTGGCGCGCCGCGCTGCTGAGCCTGACCGTTTATGCCATCGTCACGCTGGCGCTGGTGACCTGGCGCTTGCCCGAGACGCTCTTGCAGCGCAACCCGCGTGCCTTGCAACCTGGCGTGCTGGTGAACAACTGGATGCTGGTCTTGCGCAACCCGACCTTCTGGGCTTTTTCTCTGCAGACCACGGCCAGCTACGGCGGCCTGTTCACGTTTCTGGCGGCCTCATCGTTCGTCTTTATCGAGGTGCTGGGGGCCACCCGCACAGGCTACGGCGCAATCATGGCATCGGCCTGCGCGGCCTACTTTGCCGGCACCTTTGTGTGCCGCAGACTGCTGGCGCGCCACGGCCTGCAACGCACGGTGGCGATTGCCGGTGGGCTCAGCATGGCGGGCGGCACGCTGATGGCCGTGGTGGCCTTTGCGGGCTGGCACCAGCCCTGGGCGCTGATGGCCCCGTTCTATCTGTTCATGCTGGGTCACGGCATTCATCAGCCCTGCGGGCAAAGCGGCGCGGTGGGCCCGTTTCCAAGGTCGGCGGGTGTGGCATCGGCGCTCAATGGTTTCATGATGATGCTGGTGGCTTTCGGCATCGGCGGCTGGCTGGGCGTGGCGCTCAACGGCACGGTGTGGCCGCTGGTGGGCGGCATCTGGTTGTGGTCGGTCGTGCTGGCCACCATCTCGTGGACGCTGGTTCAGAAGTTTGGAGCGCCCCGTGAGCACGCCTGAAGCCCCGGAGCGCCACGCCCCGGCGCTGCCCGCCATCGCCCTGGCCGGACCCACGGCCTCGGGCAAAACAGCAGGCGCTCTGGCGCTGGCGGCGGTGCTGGGCCGCCAGGGCCAGCCGGTGGAAATCATCAGCGTCGATTCGGCCCTGGTGTACCGCGGCATGGACATTGGCACGGCCAAACCCGCCGCCCTGGAGCTGGCCGCTGTGCCGCACCATCTGATCGACATCCGCGACCCGCTGCAGGCCTACAGCGCCGCCGAGTTCGTGCAGGACGCCACCCGCCTGATGGGCGAGATCCGGGCGCGCGGGGCACTGCCGCTGCTGGTGGGCGGCACCATGCTGTACTTCAAGGCGCTGTTCGATGGCATCGATGACATGCCAGCCGCCAACCCCGACGTGCGCGCCCGCCTGGAGACGCAGGCCCGCGAACAGGGCTGGCCCGCCCTGCACGCCGAACTGGCCCGCATCGACCCCACCACCGCCGCGCGCCTGGCACCCGCCGACAGCCAGCGCATCCAGCGCGCGCTGGAGGTGTGGCATGTCACGGGCAAACCCCTGTCGAGCTTTCATACTACTAAAGTTGTAGCAAACAAATCAGGCGCATCAAGCGCGACCGCACTTTTTTCCTTAGAACCCAACAACCGGGCCTGGCTGCACGATCGCATCGCCCAGCGTTTCGACGCCATGCTGGACGCAGGCCTGGTGGACGAGGTGCGCGCCCTGCGCGCGCGCGGCGACCTGCACCCGGACCTGCCCGCCATGCGCTGCGTGGGCTACCGGCAGGTGTGGGAAGCACTCGACGCCCAGGCCGCACACGCACCCGGCTCACCGCTGCATCTGGCGCACCTGCGCGAGCGCGGCATCGCCGCCACACGCCAGCTCGCCAAGCGCCAGATCACCTGGCGGCGCAGCATGCCGCAGCGCCATGCCATCGCCTGCGACCAGCCCCAGGCCCTGGCCATGCTGGTGCAGGCTGTGCTGCAGCGGCTGGCGCAGCACCGGGAGATGTCATGACGATGCAAACCCCACCGCCAGGCGCACTGCGCGTGACGCAGCTTGCCAAGCT
Organism: Acidovorax sp.; assembly: GCA_046318695.1. GTDB lineage: Bacteria > Pseudomonadota > Gammaproteobacteria > Burkholderiales > Burkholderiaceae_C > Acidovorax. Next base: position 359 of record JBKCTS010000502.1, on the reverse strand, counting down.
CTACGGTGATACCGCCGTGTTTTCGGGTGTGGACTTTGCCGTGGCCCCGGGCGAGTTTGTTGCCATCGTGGGCGACTCGGGCGTGGGCAAGTCCACCTTGCTCAACTGCCTGGCGGGCCTGGACCGCTGGGACCAGGGCCACATCACCCTGGGCGGTGTGGACCTGGGCGCGCTGGACGAGACCGCCCGCGCCCTGTGGCGGCGCAGCCATGTGGGCTTCGTGTTCCAGGCTTTTCATGTGCTGCCGCACCTCACAGTGGCGCAGAACGTTGAGCTGCCGCTGGTGCTGCTGGCCGTGCCGCCGGCCGAACGCCAGCAGCGCGTGCAGGCGATGCTGGATGCCGTGGGTCTGGGCAAGC
>JBKCTS010000501.1:0-10756 GCA_046318695.1 Acidovorax sp. | reverse complement strand
CGCTGGCGCGGGCTCGGGCAGTCCACGGCGTTGCTTTTTTTGCCAATAGCTTGGCTATTGGCTGCAAAAAGCGCCTTGTGGCCTATCCCGATCCGCACCAGCGCATCCTCGCGAGGGTTATGCAGAGCTTCCCTGGCGTTTTTACCGACAAGCGCTCCGCATTCGTCTTGACTCGCAACCTCAGGAGATTTCCATGGGCCTCAGCACCCACGTTCTGGACACCATGCACGGCTGCCCCGCCGCTGGCATGGTGGTGACCCTGTATTCGACCGAGGGCGATGCGGCCACCGTCATCAAGCGACTGGTGCTCAACCACGACGGCCGCACCGACGCACCGCTGTTTGACCATGCGAGCTTGCGCCCCGGCACCTACAGGCTGCGCTTTGATGTGGCAGGCTACTTCCGGGCGCGTGGCGTTGAACTGCCCGAGCCCAACTTCCTGAACCAGGTGAACCTTGACTTTGGCATTGCCCATGCGGATCAGCACTACCACGTGCCGCTTTTGGTCAGCCCCTGGAGCTATTCCACCTATCGCGGGTCGTGATGGATATGGCTGTGCGATGACATGGCAGACACCCGTCAAAACTGGCAAGCCGCAGTACCAGAGGCGACGCCGCTCACGGGGATGCTCCTGCTACAACTGCCCTTCGGTCAGCGTATCGAGCTGGAAATGTCCGCTTCTGTCCCACAGCCATGTGTCGGTGTAGGTGACCCTGCCCATGCGCGACGGTGCCGGAAACGGCGCTGCGGCGCGCACGGTCCGTTCGATCTCGGCCATCACCTCGGGTGCATGGCGCGGCGCGCGCAGCCAATGCAGGCGCGTCACCCGACCGGCGCGGTCTACGTCGACCTCCAGCACGCCGATAGCGTAGAGCATGGGCGGAAGCTTGCCCTTGAAGATCCGATTCGCATTGAGGCCATACAGGTGAGTGGCTGCGTCCTGCCGGTATGCCCGAGGCGTTGCGGCTGCGGATGCCCGCGCCATTGCGACCGTGGCAGGTGCCGGGCCCTTGACCTCCTGCGGTGGTTCGCCACCGGCCGCGCGGTTATCTTGCGGGGGTTGCACAGGCGATTCCGGCGCAGATCTGCAGGCGGCCACCAGGGCAGCTACCGCAGCCATAACGCCTGCAGTCAGCCAGCGGCTGCGGGGGAGCGAAGTGCTTTTGGAGGCGTCTTGGGTCATGGTTGCGGACCGATGGCGTTCAGCGGTGATGGGTGCCCATGTGGGAGACCGGAATCGGATTGTATGAAGGAACAAGTCACGTGAGCGATGTGGATGCCCTGGCCGCGAGCTTGACCGGTGCGCACGCCTGTCTGGTGCGAGTCGATTCCACGCAGGGGTCGGTTCCTCGCGAAGCGGGTGCCTGGATGGCGGTGTTTGCCGATCGCGTCATTGGCACGATCGGCGGCGGGCACCTGGAGTATCAGGCAATCGCCGAGGCCAGGCGCCGCCTGGCAGGTCAGCCCGGCGAAGGCCGCCTTCGCTATCCACTGGGCCCGGCTCTCGGTCAGTGCTGCGGCGGCGTGGTGTATCTGACCTACGGGCATCTGGGCGCGATGGATCCGTTGGCGTTGGACAGGCTCCGTGCGAGGCTCGCCCCCCCGCGGTACCCGGTCGCACTGTTCGGGGGAGGCCATGTGGGCCACGCGCTTGCCCAAGTGTTGGCTCCGCTCCCCTTTGCCCTGCACTGGATCGACAGCCGCGACGGCATTTTTCCGCAAGCTCTGCCCCAGGGCGTGGTGTGCGAGCACTCCGAACCGGTGCACCAGGCCGTGCCTGGGCTGGTGCCAGGCACCCGCGTGCTGATCATGAGCTTCAGCCATGCCGAAGACCTCGACGTGGTGGCTGCCTGCCTGCGCCGCCAGCGCGAGCTTGGAGACCTGCCGTTCATCGGCCTTATCGGCAGCCAAACCAAATGGGCGACGTTCTCGCACCGGCTGACCGAGCGCGGCTTTACAGAGCAGGAGCTGGCAGGGGTCACCTGCCCCATCGGGGTGCCCGGCATCAGCGGCAAGGAGCCAGCAGTGATCGCCGTGGCCGTGGCAGCCCAGTTGCTGCAAAGCCTTGATGCGACCGCCGGGAAAACATGAACGAATCCGGGTCGCTCCGGACTGGAATTGGGAACAATTCCTGCATACACTTTGTCCCTTGGAAAAGGTCGCAGCGGTGCCGGCATGGTTTGCCCTGGTGCGCGACCCATCGTTCTGCTCAGAGCGCCCGCAGTGGTGAGCAGGTTGCCAGTAACGCCCGGGCCCTTTTGGGGGCTGCCAAGGCGTTCAAATGCGGCGCCCCGTGCGCTGCCAAGGTTGAGAAATGGAAAGCTATGTTCTCGACTGGGCCAACCTGCTGCTGCGCTGGGTCCATGTCATCACCGCCATCGCCTGGATCGGCTCGTCGTTTTACTTTGTTTTTCTGGACAGCAGCCTGACGCCGCCCGAAGACGAAGACCTGAAAAAGCAGGGCGTGAGCGGGGAACTGTGGGCCGTGCACGGTGGCGGCTTTTATCACCCGGTCAAGTTCGCGGTCTCGCCACCGCAATTGCCCAAGCACCTGCACTGGTTCTTCTGGGAGAGCTACAGCACCTGGATCAGTGGGTTTGCGCTGTTCACGGTGTCGTATCTCTACAGCGCCAGCACCTACCTGATCGACAAGTCGCGCATGGACTGGGCACCCGCCACCGCCATCGTGGTGGCTCTGGCGTTTTTCGTGGTGTTCTGGTTGCTCTACGACGCTGTCTGCCGCATTTTTAGCCAAAGAAAAAACGGCGACGTCATCGTGGGTGCGCTGGTGTTCGTGCTGGTATGCGTGGCCTCGTGGCTGGCGTGCCACTGGTTTGCGGGCCGCGCCGCCTTTTTGCTGGTGGGCGCGATGATCGCCACCGCGATGAGCGCCAACGTGTTCTTCTGGATCATTCCTGGCCAGCGCACCGTCATCAGCCAGATCAAGGCTGGCCAGCCGGTGGACCCCATCCACGGCCAGCGCGGCAAGCAGCGCAGCGTGCACAACACGTACTTCACGCTGCCCGTGATCTTTGCCATGCTGAGCAACCACTACAGCTTTACCTGGAGCCACCCGCACAACTGGCTGGTGCTCATCCTCATGATGTTTGCGGGCGCGGCCATCCGCCAGTTCTTCGTGATGCGCCACGGCTACAAGCTCGGTCGTAACGGCAATCCGCTGCCGTATGCGATGGCCGGTGTGGCGGTGATCGTGGGCGCCGTGGTGTGGATGCGCCCCGCGCCCGTGGCGCCCCTGGCTGCAGGGGCTGCGGGGTTGGGGGCTTCTGGATCAAATTCGGCAGGCTCTGAAGCCCCATCTGACTACCAATCGGTGCAGGCGGTTCTGGAGCAACGCTGCTACACGTGCCACGGGGCGCAGGTGCAGATGAAGAACCTGCGTGTGGACTCGGCCGATTCGGCAAAGCAGCATGCTCAGGCGATCTACCAGCAGGTGGTCGTAACCAAGTTGATGCCGATGAACAACGCCACCGGCATCACCGACGCGGAGAGGGCCTTGATCAGCCGCTGGTTTGAGGCGGGTGCGCCCGTGCCCTAGTCGTGAATCCGCGTCGGTGCGCGTCGGTGCGATGAGCGGCCGTGACCAGCCCACGCAGTGGTGTCATCGGGGCCTTGCAGCACACGGCGCTGCTGGCGCTGCAATGCTCTGCGGCCGAGGCCTGATTGGAAGAACCACCACCTGGTGTTCATGTCGGCGAGGTCACCCGCCGGTTTCTAGGATGGCGTGGAGGCGACGAAAAACCCTGCGGTAAGGAGCTCAAACGGTGTCCCTTAAGGCGGCGCAGGTCCGTCACTGCAAAATCTACGCATGCAACACTTAGCCCATTCCAACCCATTGGCAGCGTGCCCGGACTACCGTACCGAGCCGCGTGCGTTTCTGCGCGCCCTGTTTGACGCGGCGGTGCGCGATGCCCAGCCACTGCACGGCATGCGCCGTTGTCTGCCCAAGCCGCCCAAGGGGCGCACGGTAGTCCTCGGTGCTGGCAAGGCAGGCGGTGCGATGGCGCAGGCGCTGGAGACGCTGTGGCCGGTGGATGCTCCGCTGTCCGGGCTTGTGGTTACGCGTTACGGACATGTACCGCCGCGCCCACCAGGCCTTGCGCAGCGCATCGAAGTGGTGGAGGCGGCCCATCCCGTGCCCGACGCGGCCGGTCTGAATGCCTCACAGCGGATCCTGGCGCTGACCCAGGGGCTCAGCGAGGATGACCTGGTGTTGTGCCTGATCTCTGGCGGTGGCTCGGCGCTCCTGACCCTGCCGTGTGAGGGCCTTACGCTCCAAGACAAACAGCGCATCAACGGCGCGTTACTCGACAGCGGGGCACACATTGGCGAGATGAATTGCGTGCGCAAGCACCTCTCGCAGATCAAGGGCGGGCGGCTGGCCGCAGCCTGCGCGCCTGCGCGCGTGATCACGCTCACCATCAGTGACGTGCCGGGGGATGATCCCTCGGTCATTGCCAGCGGACCTACGGTGCCGGATGCCAGCACCTGCGCTGACGCGCTGGAGATCCTGGCGCGCTATGGAATTGCCGTGCCTGCGTCGGTGCAAACGGCGCTGCAGGCGGGCTCGCTGGAGACGCCCAAACCTGGCGATGCGCGGTTTGCAGGCCATGAGGTCCACCTGATTGCCACGCCGTGGAGCGCGCTGCAGGCTGCAGCCGATGTGGCGCGCTCCGTGGGGTTGGCGGTGCATGTACTGTCGGATGAGATTGAGGGTGAATCGCGCGAAGTGGGCAAGGTGCATGCCGCCCTGGCGCGCGCCGCAGCGCGCCGCGGCCAGCCGTTTGAAGCACCTTGTGTCGTGCTGTCAGGCGGCGAGACCACGGTGACCGTGCGGCCCCGCCCACCGGGTGCCGTGCGCGGTCGAGGTGGTCGGTCTGGGGAGTTTGCCCTTGGCCTGGTTCAGGGGCTGCAAGCGCAGGCTGGCGTATGGGCGCTTGCAGCCGACACCGACGGCATCGATGGCAGTGAGGACAATGCAGGCGTCTTTGTGAGCCCCGACACTCTGGGGCGTGCCGCGGCGGCTGGCCTTCGTGTGGACGACCATCTTTCGCGCAACGATGCCTGGGGCTTTTTTTCAAGGCTCGACGACCTGCTGATGACCGGACCCACGCATACCAATGTCAATGACTTTCGGGCGCTACTTATTTTGTAGCTCCTAAAGCAATGGCAATGCGCGTGGATGGCTTTTTTCCTCAGTATCTCTGCCCCTGCCGATCCCCGGGTAGGCGCCGTTGGTACGTGCTCGCGTTTGATCCCTGCGACAGGGTGCTTCATCAGGTGCATGGTGCCTGCACGGTATGGCATCTGCGCCCCTCAGCCACCGTGCGGCGATTCCCCCGTGTAGCGGGGCGGCTAAATGGTGCACTGAAGGGCGGTGCACAACAGTACGTTGGCGCAAATACCGGCGCGCCGCCCGTGCTTGCGTCATGCGTGTTTGATCTCGCTCAATGCCCATCCCGGGTCGGCACGGCACATTGCTTGTCATGCTGCCCTCTACCTACTTTTCGCTCCCTCCGGAAACCGAACTCATCGCCGCGGGCACAGTGCTGCGTCGGCGAAACGAGGTGCAAACCGCAGTGCTGCACCTGGAGAGCGGCCGGGTGCTGCGGGGGGTGCTCGAAGGGGGCCTGATGCGCCACCAGCTCGGTGCCGTGGAAGGCCCTTTCTGGCTCGATGCCGCATCGGCGCTGCTGGGCTTGCCGTTGCCGGTGGATATGGTGGCCGACACCTGCGTGCAGCTGCGCCGACTCCCGATCGAGGGCTTTCGCCGCGATCTGGCGCGCATGCCGGAGGGCGCGCGCGGCTTGTTGCTCGACATGGCGCTGGGCTATCGGGAGCAGTCGGAACTGGCAGTCAGCCGCCTCGCGCAAGATGCCGAGGCGCGTTGCGCCAAATGGCTGCTGAACCACGCCACAGCGGACCAAAGCGGTGGCATGCAGGTCACCTTGCATCAGCGCAAGCGTTTGATCGCTGCGCAGTTGGGCATTGCGCCCGAGACCTTCTCCCGTGTGCTGCGCCACCTGCGCGAAGCTGGTCTGGTCGATGGCACCGGCAACGTGCTGAGCCTGCCTCAGCCGCGCGCACTGCAGTCGATGGCTGGCTGCTGATCGCTGGCGGCGCGCGCCCCGGGAGAAGTGCGACGGCCCATCCCAACCGGCCGCGCTTGCACCGGTCGGAATCGGCTTGGGTGAGCCGTGCGTATGCGCCGTGTGCGTAGGCCTGACGGCCTGCGCGCTTTCGTCGTCAAGGGTTGGTGCGTCAGGGTTTTTCCCCGTGTTTCTCTGAGGGTTCCACCCAAGCCCCCGGCTTTGGGCGGTGCGTATATTCACTCAGAATTCTTGCGGTCAGACCTTGCCCATGTCTTTTGTCACCCTCCGGCGCAGCCTGCTGCGCGCCTACCCTGCGGAGCGCCCATGACGGCTGCGCACACCCCGGCATTGCCGACCGAGTCGCCGGGCCGGCTCCTGCCCGGAACCCTGGTTTTGCGGCTGATGTTGGTGGCCGTGCTGGCGGTGGGTCTATCAGGCGTTCTGACAGCGTGGGTGATGACCCGCGCGTCATCCCAGGAGGCCATGCGCCGCGTGGTGGGTCAGCAGACGGAAGAGGTGGAGGTTGTGGCGCGTCTGCTGGCCAGTAAGATCGAGCAGAGTCAAAAGGTGCTGCGCACCGTGGCGGGCGGCATCACGCCCGTGACCCTGACCTCTCCTTCGTCGCTGGAGTGGCTGCTTCAACAAGGCCTGCCGGCCGTGCAGTTCTTCGACTCCATGCAGGTCGCGCGCGACAACGGCGAACTGAGCCTGAACCTGCGGGGCGGCCGCATACAGGACGCATCCGAGCTTGACCCTGCTGAGCGCGACGTGCTGCGCCGCACGCTGGTGGACGGCAAGCCGCTGGTATCCGAGCTGATTGCTGGCCGCACGACTGAGGCGCGCGTCATGTTCACCATGCCGCTGCATCGCGACGATGGCTCCGTGCTGGGGGTGGTGGCCGGGGCCTTGCGTCTGCAGTCTCAGGGTCTGCTGCCCCCATCAATGACCCTGCCGGCCCGTGACGACTCGCGCCTGATGGTGTTCACCCGGGATGGCACCATCCTCTCGCATTCGGACCCGTCCCGCATCATGGGCAAGGTCAGCGATGAGCCCGGCCTGGGCTCGGTGTATCCGCGCTGGCTCAAAGATCCCTTGCCCCTGGTGGCCCGGGGGGTGACCCATGTGCAGCCAGACCATGTCGTGAGCGTGGCGGGTATGCCCCTGCCCCAATGGATGGTCGCGCGTGTAAGTACCTCACAGGCGTTGCTGGCCCCTCTGGCCGGAGCCCAGCGCAGCGCCTGGTGGCTGGCCGCAGTCAGCATGGTCGCCTGCGCGCTGGTCGCCGCCGGTCTGATCAGCTGGATGGCGCGGCCGCTGGGTCGGCTCACCCACAGTGCGCGGCAGCTCCAAGCGCAGGGCATCCAGGGTGCGGCGACCGCCCCGATCGACTGGCCCGTGGCGGATGGCGAAGTGGGTGAACTCGTGGAGATTATTCGGCGGCTGGCGCAGCAGTGCGGTGCCCAGCACTCGCACCAGGCTGCACTGGACGGCCAGTTCAAGGCCATCCTTGACCACGCATCCGTCGGCATCCTGATCTCGCGAAACGGTATCCTGGATGTGGTGGGACGCCAGGCGGCCCTGATGCTCGGCTATGCCGCCCACGAGCTCGAGGGTCGACCGGCCCGGACGCTGTACGCGAGCGACGCCGACCACGAGCGGATGGGTGAACGGGTACAGACCGAGTTCGCGTCCCACGGTGCCTTCGACGCCGATGTGTGCTTTACCCGCAAGGATGGCTCGCCCGTCTGGGCCCGCGTGCAGGGTCGGGCTGTGCAGCCTGAAGCCATGGCTGGTGGCACGGTGTGGATCCTGGAAGACATTACGGCCGCACGCGAAGCGCAGTCTCAGCATCTGTGGGAGCGAACGCACGACGCGCTGACGCGTCTGTACAACCGGCCTGCGTTTGAAGAAAAACTCAAGTCGCTTCTGGTCGAGCGAGCTGCGCGGCCGCGCCAGCGGTCACATGAAGATGGCGAGCCAGCGGGTGATGGCGTGGTTTTGTTTCTGGACCTTGACCACTTCACGCTGGTCAATGATGTGGCCGGCCACGATGCGGGCGACGATGTTTTGCGGCATGTAGCCCGTTTGCTGGAATCGAACGTACGCACGATCGGTTGGGCAGCCCGTCTGGGCGGTGACGAATTCGCGGTGGTCTTGCCTGGGTGTTTTCCGGCCCGCGGCCAGGCGGTAGCAGAGCAACTGCGCGCCGCGGTGCAGGCGTGGCAGCCGTCTTACCAGGGACGCAGTTTCACCCTTGGGGCGAGTATCGGGATGGTCGTGCTGGATGCCAGCCTGCAGGACGTCGCATCGGTGCTGTATGCGGCGGACATGGCGTGCTACGACGCCAAACGCGCGGGACGTAACCGCGTGGAGACCCGCCAGGCGGAGCAGGCCACCGCGTCGGGTCGGATGGCGTTGGGCGCCGTGTGAAGCCAGCGCGCCGTGGCCTTGCGGGGGCGCTGGCTGGGTGTGACCAGGCCGCCCGCATCCACGGGTCGAGCCCTTGCGCGAGGGCGCAGCACCGAAGCGCGCAGACATCGCACGCCAGCATCTGCAGTGTGCTATAAAAGTTGTAGCTACAAGGCTTTTATTGGCAAGCGGTGAAGCCCGAAAAGCCTACAAGATCCGGCCATACCACCATACCGACAAGCCTCCTGCCGCCAGCGCGAGCACTGCGCCCAGCAGGGCCAACAGTGCCGAGATCTCGGTTTCTTTCTTTTCCACCGTCAATCGCGAGCTCAGGGTTTCATACACCTTTTTGAGGTCTGCGGCGGTGGCGGCATGAAAGTACTCCGCATTGGTCAGGTTGGCCACGGTCTTGAGGGTTTCTTCGTCCAGCCGCACGCGCATCGACCAGCCGTCGAAGCCGATCGTCTCGCCCTGCACGGTGCCCACGCCTACCGTGTAGACCCGCACCCCCCGGTCGGCGGCCCACTTGGCGGCCTCCAGAGGGTCCACGCCGGTGGTGCGCTGGCCATCGGTCAGCATGATCACGGCAGCGGAGCTGTAGGAGCCCGGCGCCACCGGCACAAAGGCCTTGGCCTGGTCCTGCTGCTTGGCGATTTCGTCGATGGATTTTGGGCGCATCGCCTGGCGGCCGCCAAGGGCAGAGATGTCGATGCCCGCGTCGGGAAAGATGGTGGCCAGCGAGAGCATGATGCCGTTGCCGGTGGCGGTGCCGCGCTGAAGCTGGAAGCTGTCGATGGCCTTGATCAAATCCTCGCGGCTTTGCGTGGGTAGCTGCGCCAGTTGGGCGCTGCCCGCAAATGCAACGATACCCACGCGCACATGCCGCGGCAGCTCGGCGATGAAGGCCTTGGCAGCGTTTTGCGCGGCGGTGATACGGTCGGGTTCCACATCGGTGGCGCGCATGCTGCCCGAGACGTCCATGGCCAGCATGATGGTCTGGTTCTGCGCGGGCAGCGTGATCACGGCCATGGGGCGGGCGGCGGCCAGCAGCAGCGCGATCAGCGCCAGCAGGAACAGCAGCGGCGGAATGTGGCGGCGCAGGCGCTGCCCCGCACCCATGGCCTCGCGCACCAGCGACAGGCTGGAGTAAGTCAGCGCGGTCTTCTTGCGCCGATGCAGCAGCCACCAGTACAGCAGGGCTAATAGGGGCGCAAGCAGCAGCAGCCAGAGCAGGGTGGGCCAGATGAAAACCATGGTCGTAGCGTCCTCGGGTGCAATCGGCGTCGGTGTTGACAGGCGGTATGGGCAATGGACGAGCTGGACCTCAGGCCGCTCGCTGCGCTGCGCGGCGCGGGGCTCGCACACGCCGCTGGCGCAGATCCAGGAAGCGCAGCAGCGCGTCCATCAGGTGGTCGTCGGTGCACAGCTCCAGGGTGTCGGCGCCAGCCCTGGATAGCGACTGGCGCAGGGCGGCCTCGCGGTCGGCGGCCAGCTGCGCGAAACGCCGCCGGAACGCCGCATCGTGGGTGTCCACCTGTAGCTGCTCGCCCGTTTCGGCGTCGCGCAGGGTGATCATTCCGACGTCCGGCAGCTCCAGCTCCAGCGGGTCCAGCAGGCGCACGGCGACCACGTCGTGGCGCTGGGCCAGCTGGCCCAGTGGCTTGTCCCAGCCGGGCGCGCTGATGAAGTCCGACACCACAAACACGGTGCTGCGGCGCCGCAGGTTGGCCATGGCTGTGTGCAGCAGCACCTGCAGATCGGTGGTGCCGCTGCCAGCCACCGGCTTGCCCCGTGCAAGCGCCGTGTTTACGTGGTGCGGGGCCAGCAGGTGGTGCACCAGAGGCAGCACATGGGCGCGGCTGCTGCGGGGCGGCAGTACCGTATCGACCGCACCGCCAGCCGACGGTCCGGTGCCGTAGAGCATGGCACCCACGCGGTTGCCGTGGCGCGTGAGCAGTCGTGCCAGTACCGCTACAAATCCGGTGAGGATGTCGCGCTTGGCGTTGCCCTGGGGCCCAAAGTTCACCGATGGGCTGACGTCCAGCAGAAACCAGGCCGACATCTCGCGGTCTTCGGTGAAAACGCGGACGTGGGGGGTGTTCAGCCGGGCGGTTACGTTCCAGTCGATGTGACGCACGTCATCGTGCGGCTGGTATTCGCGCAGGTCGGCCAGGTCCAGGCCACTGCCCCGCATCAGCGTGCGGTAGTCGCCCTGGAGCAGCCCATCCAGCACGCGG
>JBKCTS010000500.1:0-7880 GCA_046318695.1 Acidovorax sp. | reverse complement strand
GGCCTATCCCGATCCGCACCAGCGCATCCTCGCGAGGGTTATGCAGAGCTTCCCTTGCACAGGTTTTTGGCTTGGCGGCGGCGCCCTTTGCGGGGTGCGCTCCGACGATGGAACAGATGCTAGCCGATGAAATTGAACAGCGACAGCTTTTGCACCATCGAATACGACTTGAGCGCCGCCTCGTAGCCCACCTGCTGGTTCTGGAAGTCGGATATGCCCTTGACCATGTCCAGATCCTCGGCGCGTGAGCGGTCCGATTCGAGCTGGACGGAGCGCTTGCTCTGGTCGCCGGTGATGCGGTCGGCGCGGTTGAGCAGCTCGCCCGCAAAGCTGCGGATATTGCCCATGCGCTCCAGACCCTTGTCCACATTGGCCAGTGCCTGACCGGCCGCCTGGTTGGCCAGGCTTGAGTTGGGCGCAGCGCGCAGCTCGGCGACGGCCTTGTCGAGCACGCTGAACAGGCTGGCATTGGGCGCGATGCTCAGGGTGTCGCCATCGGCTGGCGACAGGGTGATCGTGCCGTCCACCGCCTTGGTCGGCGTCGCGGTGATCTTGAACGCCATGCCTGGCACGCCATTGATGCTGAACTCGTTTTTCTCGCCAATCTTGATGGGCGTGAGCGTCTGCGCCGCAGGCGGGACGAAGGCAGGGTCTGTGCTGGTGATGTTGTACGTGGCCGACAGCGTATTGGTGGCCGGGTTCAGCGTCAGGTTGGAAAAGCTCACGCTGTAGCTGTAGGCCTGGCCCGTGGCGGGGTCCTTGTTGAAGACGAAGCCTGGCGTAACGGTGATGGGCGACGTGGTCAGCGCGCGGTTGGGCTGCGCGCCTGCCGGCACGGATGCGGTGGTGGCCCCTGGCAGGATCACGGTGCTGGTGCCCTGGCCGATGGCCACGTGAAAGCTGCCGTCGCGCGTGGCATCGAACATGAAGGCCGCATCGCCATCCAGCGTGTTCGGAATCGCCACCCCGCCGCTGGCCGCCTGACCCGGCAGCCCTGAAAAAAGGTAGTCTGGCGTGCCGCCCAGCGGCCCCAAAAACGGTGACAGCGCGCTGCCCAGCGCGCCGAGCAGCGGCAGGCCGTTGGTGTCGGTGCGGTTGGCCACCGCGGTCAGTTGGTCGCGCAGGCTTTGCAATTGGTTGGCGATGGTGGCGCGCTCGCTGCTGCTCAGGGCCGCGTTGCCGGCGCTCACCAGCAGTTCGCGCGCGTCCTGCACCAGGCCCACGGCGTCGCCCATCGAAGACTCGGCCTGGGCGATGGCGTTGCGCTGGGTCTCCAGCGCGCGCTGCTCTGTCTGGATGCGGGCCAGCCGGTTCAGGGCACGTTCGGCCTGCGCCGCCGACACCGGGTCGTCGCTGGCGCGCAGCACGCGCTTGCCCGAGGTCAGGTTCTCCTGCAGGTTGCTCAGGTTGGTCTGCCGCGTGCCCAGGTTGCGCAGGGTGTTCTCGTACATGTTGGCGGTGCCAACGCGGTTGATGTTGTTGTTCATGGCGATCTCCTGCGCGGGTATCAGCGGCCGAGGCCCTGGATCAGCGAATCAAAGATGTTCTGCGCGATCTGGATCATCTTGGCCGATGCCTGGTAGGCCTGCTGGTATTGAATCAGCCGGGCCGCTTCTTCGTCCAGGTTCACGCCCGACACCGCGGTGCGGTCGCGCTCCAGGTTGTTCGCCAGCGCCTCAGACAGCTTGGTCGCAAACAGCGCGCTCTGGGTGCGCGTGCCCACCTGGGCAATGGCGCTCGCATACCCATCGCTCAGCGTGGACTCGTCAAACATCTTCAAATCGCGCAGCCCCAGCAGCGCCGATGCATTGCCGGCGTTGCGGGTGTAGGCGTCGCCGTACTTCGGATCCAGCGCGTTCCCGACCACCACCGTGTCCCCACTTTTGGGCGTGCCGACCAGGGTGATTTCCCAGCCGTTGATGGAAATGGGTGTCCCCGACACATAGGGCTGCGCGGTGGCCAGCGTGGTGGGTGGGGAGGCCCGGTTCAGCACATCGTACGTGATCGGCGGGCCGGCGTTGAAGGTGAGCTGCACACCGCCCAGGGCCGGGGGCACCGCCGCAGGGTTCGCATTGGGTGGCAGCACAAGGCCGGGCGGGTTGGGCTCGCCCGTGGCCTTGAGGCTGCTCAGTTGCAGCGTGCCAGCGTTGGAGGTACCCATGGCCGCGTTGATGGGGTTGGCGGCTGCCAGGTCGCGCGGCGAGTACACCAGAGACTGGATGTTGGCCGCCGCCGTGCTGAACGGCTTGAACAGCATGCGCTCGCCGGGAACGCCCGGCGTGGTCAGGTTGAACTGCAGGCCGTCGATTTGCAGCGTGGCCAGGTTGGCGGCGCTGGTGAAGGCTGTGGTCTGCCCGTCCGACAGGCGTACCACCTGGCCCGCAGTACCGGTGGTGAACCGGATTTCGTAGTCGGAGGCCGAGAACTTGGTCGGATCGGTGAACGTGACATTGCCCACGCCTGCGCCACTGGTGGAGCCGGGCATGCTGGTGGGCAGGCTGAACAGTGGCTTGCCCACCTGGCCGTCCAAGGTGAGTCCGAGCTGCTGCTGCTCGTTCGTGATCATGCCGATGCCCATGGCGATGCGGCCCAGCAGGTTGCGGCCTTCGGCCAGATCCGTGTTGTTGAACCGCAGCAGGCCCGGCACCGAGCCGCCGCCCAGCACGTTTTCGTCCATCTCGAATGCAGGCTCACCGGGGCGGTTGAAGAACAGCTTGAGCTGGCCGCTGCCGGGGAAGGCGGTCGCATCGCCAACCGACAGCTCGGTGGCCACATTGCCCAGCACCAGCGGCTGACTGCCGCCAACAAACAGGCCCACGGTACCGTCGTCCGCCGGGATCTGCGAGACCTGCACGTACTGGTTGATCTCGCGGATGAGCTGGTCGCGCTGATCGAGCAGGTCGTTGGGGGTCTGGCCATTGCCCTTGGCCCGCGCGACCTGTTCGTTGACGGCGGCGATTTGCGTCGCCAGGTTGTTCACGGTATCGATACTGCCTTGCAGCTGCTGGCTCACCGTGAACTGGATGTCATTGAGCCGCTCGGCCGACGAGCGCATGCGGGCGGTGGTTTCGCTCATGCGGGTCAGCACCACATTGCGCGCCGTGATGTCGGTGGGTGAGCTCACCACATCCGACAGCGCATTCATCATGTCGTTAATCGCTGCACCCAGCCCTTCGGTGCCACCGCTGAAGACCTCTTGCAACTGGCGCATGCGCTCGGCGCGCACGCTGTCGGATGCCTGCACCGACCCCGCTTGCGCGGCCTGCCGGGTGAGCAGCTCGTTCTGGTTGCGCAGGATGGTCTGCACGTCCACACCCTTGCCGATGTAGCCGCCGCCGGTGAACTGGCCCTGCACGGTCTGCAACACCACCGACTGACGGGAATAGCCTGCGGTGTTGACGTTGGCGATGTTGTGCCCAGCGGTCTGCAAGGCCACCTGATTGGCCAGCAGCGCGCGGGAGCCGACGTTGAGCAGACTCATGGCTCACCTCGCATCTCTGTGGTCGCGATCGCTGTCAGCACGCACAGCCCGTGAAACTGGCGCGGCCCATGCAAGCGACGCCGAGCAAGGGCCGCCCCGCAGTGAGGGCGTCGTCCCCCTTGAGGGGGAAGGCGCCGAAGGCGACTCAGGGGGTGTTCCATGTCATGCCTGCGCCCGCTGCACCCGCAGCGCGCTGTTGATGGCACCGCTGAGCTTGCGCGCGTACTCGGGGTCGGTGGCGTAGCCGGCCTTTTGCAGTTCGCTGGCAAACGCCACGACCGAGCCGGTGCGGGCCGTCGCCTGGACCTTGTCATAGCGTGGGCTGTCGGTGATGAGCCGTGCATAGTCGCGAAAGGATTCTTCATACGAGTCGTATGCGCGGAACTTGGCCACCACCTTCTGCGCCTTGCCGTTGATGTATTCGGTGGTGGTCACTTCGGCCACCTTGCCGGTCCAGCCCTTGGTGGCCTTGATGCCAAACAGGTTGAACGAACTGGAGCCATCTTTGTTGCGGATTTCGCTCTTGCCCCAGCCGGTCTCATGGCCGGCCTGGCCCAGCATGAAGGCGGCGGGGATGCCGCTTTCCTGCGCGATCCGCTCGGCGGTGCCGCTCAGGTGCTGCACGAAGCCATCGCGGCCCTTGGGTGCGGGCTGGGTGGATTCAGCCGCTGCCGCCGTCGCCTTGGCGGACATGGATCGAAACGACTGGGACTGCATGCTGAGCGTGGAAGGCACCGAAAAACTGGGTTCGGCCCCGCCCATCTGGCGAGAGAGCTGGCGCGCAATGGCTTCTGACAACCCGCCCGGCTGGCCCGACATGGTGACCGACAACTGCTGGTCGAGCATGTCCTGCCCCAGGTCGCCCTGCGCGCCGTCCATCAGGCCGGACTTCATGGTCGCTTCCCGCATGCTTTTGATCAGCTCGCGCATGAAGAGCGACTCGAACTGCTTGGCCACCTCGCGGGTGACCTGTGCGCTGTTGGCCGTACCCGCGTCGAACTTCAGGGAGTTGAGCGAGCGCACATCCACGGCCAGCGCGTTGGTGGCGCTGGCTGTGCTGGTCAGGGCGCTGGACGAAGAGGGCAGGGTGAGCGACATCAGATCACCTCCAGTTCGGCATTGAGGGCGCCGGCGGCCTTGATGGCCTGCAAAATGGCCAGCAGATCGCCCGGCGTGGCACCCAAAGAATTCAGGGCTCGCACCACATCCGCCAGTTGCGGCGAGGGCGGCATCTGGATGATGTTGCCCGGCTCCTGGTTGATGGTGATGTCACTTTGCTGCGCGACCACGGTCTGCCCTTGCGACAAGGGGTTGGGCTGGCTGATAACGGGCCGCGAACTGATGGTGATCGACAGGTTGCCGTGCGCGATGGCGCAGGGGCCCAGCGTGACGGCCTGGTTGAGCACCACCGATCCGGTACGGGAGTTGATGACCACCTTGGCAGCGGGTGCAGAAGATTCCAGGGGAATTTCTTCAAGGTCGGCGATGAAGCCCACGCGCGCGCCCGGCTCGATGGGGGCACGTACCTGCACGGTGCGACCGTCGAGCGCGGTCGCCAGGCCATTGCCCAGCTTGGCATTGATGGCCTGGGCCACACGCCGTGCGGTCTGAAAATCCGAGGCATTCAGGCCCAGTGTGATCGAGTCACCCTCGTTGAGCGGTGTGGGCACGGCGCGCTCGACCTGCGCGCCCTGCGGAATGCGGCCTGCGCTCAGGTGGTTGACCTGCACCTTGCTGCCGCCAGCGGAGGCGCCGGCACCGGCCACCACCATATTGCCCTGCGCCAGCGCGTAGATCTCTCCGTCGGCACCACGCAGCGGCGTTGCGATCAGCGTACCGCCCTTGAGCGACTTGGCATTGCCCATGGATGACACGTTGACGTCGATCAACTGGCCGGGCTGCGCAAACGCGGGCAGCTGCGCCGTGACGATGACGGCCGCCACGTTCTTGAGCTGGAACTGCCCGGCGGCGCCCGGCGGCAGGCTGATGCCCATTTGCTGCAGGTAGTTGGCCATGGCCTGCGATGTGTAGGGCATCTGCGTGGTCTGGTCACCCGTGCCATCAAGCCCGACGACCAGGCCGTAGCCCGACAACTGGTTGCTGCGCACACCCTGCACGGCAGCCACTTCCTTGATGCGCACCGCATGGGCCGGAGCCGCCATACCACCCACCAGCAGTGCCAGCAGCAGCCACAGCGCACGCGCGCCGCGTGGCAAGAGGGAGTGAGACCGAGCTTTCATGGCGTCCATTGTGGGCGGCCATGCCGGGAACTAAAAGGCGAAAAGAGGCAGGTTCACCGCGTTATTGGATGGGTCTCGCAGGGCGGGGGGGCAGCGAGGCAGCGGCGCGCACGGGGGGAGGGGCGTTCCACCGGCCCCGCAGCAGAGAAAAATTGAATAAAAATCACAGGTTACGCCCGCTGCACATTTGTTTGCTGCTATCACAAAAATAGCAAATGATCATGCGTTGCCTCACGCACAGCCGTACCCGCGTTCGGCCAGTGCTCCGCGCCGCCGTGTGCTGTCAACTGCGGTGGTACCGCGGTACAACACGGGGCGGTTTGCGCTGGCTGGCACCTGGGCAATGGCTACTGCATGGCTTGCAGGATCGCTGCGGGCCTGAGGGCCGAAAAACGGCACCCGGAGGTTTCCGCGGGTCAACAGCAGCGCATCCTTGCTAGAACGGCGTCGCCGTGTTGAAAAAGCGCCCCAGCCAACCCATGGCCTGCGCTTCGTTCTGTGCGCCGCGGCCGCGCGACTCCACCCGGACGTTGGCCACCTGGGTGGAGTTGATGATGCTGTTGGGTTGCATCGAGCGTGGGTCGACGATGCCCGAAAAACGCAGGACATCGACGTTCTGGTTCACGCCGATCTGTTTCTCGCCCGCCACGACGAGGTGGCCGTTGGGCAGCACATCGACCACCAGTGCGGTGATGGAGCCCTGGAAGGTGTTGGCGCTTTCGGTGCCGCCCTTGCCTGCGAAGGTGTTTTCCGATTCCGCGCCCAGCCCGAGCTTGCCGGTCAGGCTGGCCTTGGCAAACGGCAGGGCCGTGATCTTGCCGGACACGTTGGATGAGCGGTCCACCGTGGACGAAGACTTCTGGCTGGCCGTCACGTTCTCCACGATCTGGATGGTGACCGTATCGCCCACAAGCCGGGCGCGGCGGTCTTCAAAGGCGGGCCGGTAGCTGGCGTTTTGGAACAGTCCACCCGTCACCGGTGGCGGGGTGCGTGGCGCGGCCGACAGCGGCGGTGGCAGGGTGGGCAGGATATCCACCGGCGGCGGTGGCGACAGACTTGAGCAACCGGCGCACAGCGCGACACCGCCGATGGCGCTGGCCGCAGCACGAACAAGGCGAAGGGGATGGATCATGGCGAAAGTCCTTGGTGAAAAGGCGCTGCGGTTCGCAAGCTGCAAGGCTGGGAGTTACAGCTGGGCCAGCTTGGCCAGCATCTGGTCGGAGGTCTGGATGGCCTTGGAATTCATCTCGTACGCGCGCTGGGCCTGGATCATGGTCACCAGCTCTTCGACCACGTTGACGTTGGAGGCCTCTAGGAAACCCTGGCGAATGAACCCCAGGCCATTGGTGCCGGGTGTGCCTTGCTGGGGCTGGCCCGAGGCGGCCGACTCCTTGAACAGGTTCTGGCCCACAGGCTCCAGCCCGGCGGGGTTGATGAAGTTGGACATCGCAATGTTGCCCAAGGGCTGCGGCTGCGTGTTGCCCGGCACGATGGCCGAGACTGCGCCTTCGTTGCTGATGCTGATGCTGGTCGCGTTGGGCGGCACGGTGATGCCGTTCGCCACGGGAAGGCCGCTGGAGTTGACCAGCCGCCCCTGTGAGTCCACTTGAAACGAACCGTCGCGGGTGTAGCCGATGGTGCCGTCGGGCATGGTCAGCTGGAAAAAGCCATTGCCATTGATGGCGACATCCAGGCTGTTCTTGGACTCCTGCAGGCTGCCCTGCATGAAGTTGCGGCTGGTGGCGACGGTGCGTACGCCCAGGCCCAGGTGCAGGCCGGTGGGTAGCTGGTTTTGCTCGTCGTTGTTGGCGCCTACCTGCCGCTGTTTTTGATAGATCAGGTCTTCGAACACGGCGTTGTTGCGCTTGAAGCCCGTGGTCGACACATTGGCCAGGTTGTGAGAAATCACGTCCAGGTTGGTCTGCTGGGCAGACATGCCGGTCTTGGCGATCCAGAGTGAATTGATCATCGTGGGTTCCTCGGTCGAATCAGTGTGTTGTTACCCGCGGGGGGCAGCATTTTTGTCGCTACCCGTTGATGCTCAGCAGCTGGCTGGCGTTTTTGTCATTGGTCTCGGCGGTCTGTAGCAGTTTAATCTGCTGCTCGAACTGGCGCTAGGCGGCGATCATCCCGACCATGCACTCCACCGGGTTCACGTT